>JAQVCP010000028.1 GCA_028689735.1 Hespellia sp.
TGAGAGAAATGTTGAAATTACAGCGTTTCTCTTATTTTTTTGTATATACAAGTTTGGAAATATGAATTTATAGGAGAGAAATAATTATGGAGAATAAGACTTTTGAGGAATTACTAAATATAAATTGTTTTTCTGAAAACGGGATGGAGCAAAGAGAGGCAGCCGAATTATTAGAAAAGCATTACTGCTGTGAGATTCATTGTCCTGATATGGATATGAGTGTTCTTTTTGCGCATCACGCAAGAGGATGTACGATTGTTGCTGCAAAGCTTTGTAAGGGTGTTGTGATATATCAAAATGTTACACTTGGTTCAAATATGAAGTATGATAAATTAAAACAAGAATGGCAAAATGTAGGTAGCCCAATTCTTGATGAAAATGTTATTGTTTCAGATGGTGCAAAGATTTTAGGTCCCGTTGTAATTGGAAAAAATACAGTGGTTGGGGCAGGTGCAATTATTACGATTGATATTCCGGAAAATAGTGTTGCTTATGGTGTTAATCAATATAAACCCAAAAATCCAGACTTCGATTTAGTGTTTAATTCAAATATGATTTCGGGTGAAGAAATTATGAAAATTGATAGACAGCGTGTGATTGATTTTGATAAGTTAAAACAATAAATTTGACTTTCATGCAGAAGTATAAATATCCACTGAGGAGTGATGATTCTCGGTGGATATTATTTTTGGAACCATAATATGCTACCCCTTACTTTTCAGTTCTTCAAAATGTTTTGCACCCCAGTCATTCATGTTGTAAAGAATGGGCAAAAAATCAGTCCCCATATCTGTTAATGAATATTCAACTTTAGGAGGAACCTGCTTATATACTTCCCGATGAACGAAGCCATCTCGTTCCAATTCTCTAAGTTGTTTGGTGAGCATCGTCTGTGTTATCCCATCGAATAGTTTCTGTAATTCGTTAAATCGCTTGGTTTCCTTTAATGCCCATAGTAAACTGATTTTCCATTTACCTCCTATGCTACCCATTAACAAATTCATAGGACACTGTAGTTGTTTTTCTTCTGTCATCACATATCCCTCCTGATCATAGTATCATAATTGATACTATATACGAAAAAACTGCGTACTTCAAAAAAAGATATGAATATGATAACATTATATTGAAATGATTTCAAGATAATGAAAAGGAGACAAACAAATGAATTTTATGGAATTGGCAAAAGATAGATATTCAATTAGGGACTTTTCTGAAAAAGCGATTGAGAAAGACAAATTAGCAAAGATTTTAGAAGCAGGTCAGATTGCTCCAACTGCGGGAAATTATCAGCCACAGAAAGTATATGTAGTTCAATCAGAAGAAGGATTGAAAAAATTACGCTCTCTTACAAAATGTCATTATGGCGCACCAACTGTCTTGATAATTGCATACGATAAGAGCAAAGATTGGAAGAATCCCAATCAAGAAGGTGTGCATAGTGGGGAACAAGACACAAGTATTGTGGCAACACACATGATGCTTGAAGCGTGGGAACTTGGAATTGGTTCGTGCTGGGTGAATTTTTTCTCACCATCACAGGTAGCAGAAGAATTTGGATTCCCTGAGAATATTACACCTGTTCTTATACTTCCAATTGGTTATGCAGCAGAAGAAACAAAACCGGCCGCATGGCATGAACAGAGTAAGGAACTCTGCGAAATAGTAGAATATCTATAAGACAATATATGAATTCTTTTTGGAAACTGCGAGACGCTCTATTCCTGTGATACATATCAATTTTCGGATTATTCTAAGTATTATGCTGGAATGTTTGATGAGAGATATAAAGCGGAACATAGAGAAAAACAATTTTCAATTGATTTACGCCATGCATATGAACTGGGAAGTAGAATTGCCGGGAAAGAATGATACAACTTTAAAGTTGTGTTGATAAAGCTGGAGGTAGGATATGGAGAATATTATTTTCGTAATAATAATGTTAGGGTTAAGTGCATTACTTTTTTATTTGGGATTCATGTTATGGAAGAAAGAAAAAATAAATATTATGCATGACTATCATTATACAAAAGTGAAAGATGAAGATAGAAAGGCATACACGGGCATCATGGGGAAAGCAATGATAGTTATAGGTGTTGGTACGGCAATTTCTGGAATTATTGGTGTGTTTATTGATTCGGCAAAATGCGGTATCCCATTTGGTATTGCATTTATATTGGGGATATGCATGATGATATATGGACAAATTAAATACAATAAAGGTATATTTTAGGGGTTCTAATTAGCAGAATGAAGTTGTCGTTTCTCTTCAACATTAATGCAGAACGATCAGGCTAATATCATCTTCCATAATAACGATGAAACAAACGGCTGCATAAAAAACATGACAAGTACAGCTGTGCCAAAGACAATATACAATTCATTGACATGAGATTCTCGTTTGACATATCTGGCAAATTTGTTCGTGATTGTTTTTATCAAGCAATATCCAATAAATGCTCCCAAAACATTTGCAATGACATCATTTATATCCGTTGCCCTGTGTGTGAAAATTTGTGAAAATTCTATTCCAATGGTCATAATTACTGAAAACATCAATGTGCATTTAATATCTTTGTATTTATCCCATAGCAGTGGCAGAAAAATGCCTAAAGGAACAAATAGAAGAACATTTAACCATGTATTATGAAAATCAGCTGCCATACCAACAAATGGAATCACATTGATAGTTATGTCAAAGCATATATATGCTATATTGGGAAATCCAACAAGTGCTAAAACTGCAACAAGATAAAGACCGAATATGATGTACATAATTGTCCGTCTAAGACTGTGAAAAATAAATTTTCCATACATGCTGAAAATAGGAACAATAAAAATGCCCGCCGCTATCATCTCAATAAGCGTGCTGTATATTCTGCGCATACTTAACTCCTCCTCAATTCAAATTTGTATAAAATTATTATACAATGGAACCTTTTTAAAGTCATTCTAAATACTAGAATTTTATCCTCAATGCTAAGTCTAAATATATCAGGAGTGTCTTTTATATTGTAATTGTTGTTAATGCCTGCACCCGTCTCATATATAACTGTATGGAAAGATTTGATTTCAAAAAAAGACCGCCTCCAATCGGAAGCGGTCTTTAAGCTGATTGGAGCTATTCGGTTCTTAATCTTTCTGTCAAAGTATCTCGCTCAATGGATTTAGAAATGCAATAGCTAACAATCATTTGCAGTCCAATCAAGAGGATAGCGAATATCAATATTGGTAATATGGAAACTTGAAATATGATAAACTTTAATGCCATAACCTCATTCGCAAGATAGCAAAACAATCTGCCACAAATTATGCCTGTTACAGTCGCAATACACACTGCTTTGATACTTATACTTGCTCCCTCACGGTATAACATTTTGCGTAGCTGCCCATTTGTCATGCCTACCGCTTGTAAAAGAGCAAATTCACGTTTGCGGATAACGGCACTGCTGATAAGCATATTTATCATATTCAGCAAACCAAATACAATAACAAATGTTGATACGCCGTATAAGCTGCTCATGGTAACGCTGATAAACCCCTTAACCACATTGTATTCATCAACGTAAACTTTCAGCCTCAAGTTTGGATTTCTACTGATAATGCTATGCAGTTCTTCCTTGACCGTTTCTGTGCTGTTTTCGTTGCAGAGAATTGACAAGTGAGATACGTTGCTGAACGGTGAAATTGCATTAATTACTTTGGGGGTTGAGTAGAACAGCCCTGTAGATGGGAAATAGGCAATTCCGATTACTCTAAATACCTTTTCGGATGTTTCCCCGTTTACTTTAAACCGAAAACGCATAGTGTCGCCAACTTTGATTTCATCATAATTAAGTGTACTGTGGTCTACTCGATACTGGTTAATAATAATACCGTCTGTGCCAATATCCTTATATTCTATGCTGCCGTCCACTGGCTTATTTACATTTGCCAACAGCTCCGGGGAAACGCTATTGATAAGTTCCATGTTATTCTCGACATCTTCATATGCAATTTGAGGGGCTAGAAGAGTGCCTATCACACATTCATCTTTTATCACCTTTTCTACGCCCGGAATGGAGTATATTTCATCTGCTAATTCATCCGATAACGGGTTGTTCTGAATGATTTGCGGGAAACGTTCGTAAAAGTTATCTATCTGTATACCAACTTGAAAATCTTCATCCACCGGATAACTCTCCAGTAACATAGCCGGAAGATTGATAGAAGAAATCAATATAGCAAGAGCAATCATCAACGTGCCGCTGATACTCAAAGAAATAACAGCCATACGATTTTTCTTTCGATTGACAACCAAACTATTCTTTGCCAAGGTGTATGGAGTTATATTCTTCAAAGCCTTATGTTTTTTCAAAACTCCGGTATCGGTATATTTCATGGCTTCAACCGGAGATACAGAAGCAAGTATTTTCGTTGGTTTCCGTAAAGCAGCCTTGATTACTATAAAAATCAGCAAGCCGGACACAAGCGTTATGATAATATCATAAACAATCCACTGTGTTCCGGAAATCAGAAGAGCAATGACCAAAGAAATCACCATACCAAGTGGAATAAAACACAAAGATAAAATATTTCCTTGCCGTTTCAAAAAGTATCGCAACTGTTTTTCAGTCGTTCCAAGTGACATCATCTGAGCATACATTTGAATGGAATTGATAACCGAAATATAAAAAATGCTGTATATAACAAAGCTGCTTGCAAACATAAGAAATATAGCGAACAAAGCAATTCCAAGAAGTACTGCTGTATCTAAGGAAAATCCTTCAATATAGCTATAGTTTAGAACAACATCATAGTTCTTTATGCCAAGTGCTAAACCCTTATCTTTCAGATATTCCTTTTGAGCATCAGCACTCAAATTATCTTTCTCGGCATTTAACTTTAAGAGGACATCCACACTTGTAGGGGTCTGTGTGCTAAAAGAAGATGTGGCTATACCGCGTATCTGTTGTGCAAAGGCTATTCGGAAATCATTTGATGCGAGAATATAAAACTGATTGGCATCTTCTTGCTTTTCATTTTGAATGATACCACAAATTGTGAATTGCTGTTGCTCTTGCTGATTTGTTAAAGCGTTTGTGTATGGAAAAGCAATTGTATTTCCAATGGATAAACCGTGTTGCTCCATGTAGGTGGCAGATACAGCTGCTTCATCCGGTTTGACAGGAGCATTGCCACTTAACAGTTCAAACCCCAAGAAATCCATAGAAACAGAATCCATGTAGGCAAGCGTGGTTATGCCGTCCGTTTCCACAGTACCTCCGAACTTTTTATATATACCAACTGCTTCAAAGTCGCTATCATTCAGAAGCGTGTCTTTCGTTTCGGCATTAACTGCACGGTACATGGCATGGTATGGAGTAGCATTTGCCTGTGAAAAAGCATCGTTAATTAAAACAG
Organism: Hespellia sp.; assembly: GCA_028689735.1. Lineage (GTDB taxonomy): Bacteria > Bacillota > Clostridia > Lachnospirales > Lachnospiraceae > Hespellia. The sequence goes on from JAQVCP010000028.1 coordinate 5,404, forward strand.
TAAACACAACTGCCATCAGACAGGTTGCAATCAAAATAATAGTTCCGGACAGGAAAGTTTTTAATTTGTGAGCTTTCAAATCTGCTTTTGCTAATTTTTTCAATACGCCTTTGTTGTTATTTCCAAACAGTACATCATTCATTGCTATCACCTCCCTTACTCGGCAACCATGCCGTCCTCGATACGAACAATTCGGTCGGTAAGCTGAGCAATTTCGGCGTTATGAGTAATCATTACAATGGTCTGGTGAAACGTATTACTTGTGCGTTTGAGCAAGCCAAGAACGTCTGCACTGCTTTTACTGTCCAGATTTCCGGTGGGTTCGTCAGCAAGGATAATGGCAGGTTTTGATACCAATGCACGGGCAATCGCCACACGCTGTTGCTGACCGCCGGAAAGGTTGTTCGGCATCTCTTTCATTTTGCTTTCCAAGCCTAACATTTGCACAACCTCGTCCATAAACTTTTTGTCTACGGTATCCCCATCAAGCTCCACGGGCAAAACAATATTCTCATGCACACTCAAAATCGGTACAAGGTTATAGCTCTGAAAGACAAAGCCAATGTTGCGGCGGCGAAAAATAGTAAGCTGCTCATTGTTCATGCGAGCTAATTCCTTGTCCCTGATTTTGACACTGCCGGATGTCGGAACATCTAAGCCTCCCATCATATTGAGCAGAGTTGATTTTCCGCTGCCGGAAGTTCCGACAATCGCTACAAATTCTCCCTGCTCAATCGTGAGTGTGACTCCGTCCAATGCCCTTGTAATATTCGGCTCTGTGCCATAATACTTTTTTAGTTCTGTTACTTGTAAAATGCTTATAGTAAACACCATCCTTTCATTTGATGGCTTTATTCTAAAGGGCAATCCTCGCAGAAGTGTCACGAGAGATCTTGCTGTTTACGCTCAATTCTCACAAAACCGTGACATTTGAAAATTACTTGTTTATGAGGAAGAAATACGGAAAAGGTTGAACCTCGTGAGGCTTCTGAAATCACCTTGATATAGCCGCCCTGCAGGGTAATGATTTCACGGGCAAGGTACAGACCAATTCCAATACCGGGGGTATCGTGTACTTCATCTTCACGATAGAACCGTTTGAAGATTGCTCCCTGATGATTTTCAGAAATACCCTTGCCTGTATCGGTAATATCAATTTTCAAATACATTTCCCAATCCGCTACTGAAACATGAATGTTGCCGTTCTCAGGCGTGTACTTTATGGCGTTGTCAAGAATGTTAAACAAGGCTTCGCTTGTCCATTTACGGTCATGTGATACGGTTAAATCCTCTTTGCAATCTACCTCAACCGCAATGTGTTTTCGCTCCGCATTTAGCAAAATACCGCCCAATGCTGCTGCAAGCGTATCATAAATAGGTTGTGCTTTCATTTCTAACGAGATAATACCTGTTTCTAAACGGGAAGTTTTTATCATAGCTTGCATTAGGAAATCAAGCTTATCAAGCTGCCCATCACAAGCTGTCAAAAATCCCTTTTGCTTTTCTTCGGGTATAGACTGCTCCAACAAAGTGGTGTTTACCGTTTTTAGGTTTGCGATTGGTGTTTTGACTTGATGTGAAATATCGGAAATCAGCTCTTGTAAATCCATTCTTTCCTTTGTAATACTGCGGCGGTTTTCCTGCATAACTTCATATAAACGTGCTAACCGATGATTGATTTTATAAAATAGATTTTCTTCCTCACTGGTCTGTGGCGGTTCCATTTCACCAGTCAGCATATCGTCCAACAGGCAGCACAATCTATTGGAAAAGGCGGTCAGCTTTTTGCGTAATGTCGCAACGAAAAGCATCACACAAAAGAGCATGAGCACAGAAAACAACAGTCCACACCATATGACATGAGCATTGCCCGTCAATAAATAGAGCAGAGCGATCATTGAAATTGAAAGGAGTAGAAGCAAAGCGAACAAAATAATACAGGCTTTGTTTATTGAGAACTTTATTGCAGTCACTTAACTACCCCTCCAATCCACATATAGCCCATGCCGTAAACGGTTTTGATGTACTGAAAATTTCCGACTTCTATTTTGTTTCGTACACGGCTAATGACAGAGGTCAAAGCGTGTTCGTCTACAAAGTTACCATCAATATCCCATAGCTTTTCAAGAAGCACTTGTCTGGTCAAAACGATTTGCGTGTTTTTTGTCAACACTTTTAGTAAACGATATTCCATAGGTGTAAACACAACGGCTTGTCCTGCAAGCATAGCGGTCATTTCAGAAAAATTAATAATTAGATTTCCATCATCATAATAATCGCCGCCGTTCTGCTTTGAAATGCGGGCAAGCAACGCGGCAACTTTTTTCTGAAAAATACTCATAGGAAAAGGCTTTGTTACATAATCGTCTGCACCCAATTCAAAACCACGCAGCTGGTCGCTTTCCATATCATGAGCTGTCAAAAATATAACTGCTGTATCGGTTCGACGTTCCTTTATTTCGTAGCAGAAGTCAAATCCGTTTCCATCCGGTAAATTTACGTCCAGTACAATGAGGTCATAGTCTTGCTTATTACTTAAATGTGTTGCAGCAGTTTTAGTCAAAGCAGCATCAACTGAATATCCTGCTGTGGACAGATTGTAGCAAAGTGTATTATTCAAAAGTCGGTCATCTTCGACAACCAGTATACGCATAAAATCACATCCTTTTCTTTTTAGAGTATCAAAGAAATGTCGCAGAAATCTCACAGCGGTTTATTTTCTTTTTGCCAAAACAATATACGTCAATTATATGCGGAATTACGAACAATAGCAATCGTCGCAAGCAAATTGATGTGCTGCTGAATGGAAGAAAAGGGCATACTGTTAGTGACATGGAATGCATAAAAGATATGCAGAGATATGGAAGTCTCTCATGCATTTTTGCTTGTGCATTTTATAAAATGGAATTATACTGTGAATAGTGGAAGTTAAGCAAATTTGAATTGCAGATGAGGGAAATGAAACGTGGAAAACAGCAAAGTATATCAAATGAAATTTTCAAAAATATATCCATTACTGATTAACAAAGCGGTACGAAAAGGCAGGGGAAAAAACGAAGTTGATCAAGTTATCTGCTGGCTTACAGGATACAGTGAGGAAAAGATTTGGGAAATGGCTGACAGTGCTATTACTTACGAGGAGTTCTTTGAACAGGCACCGTCTATGAATCCTAATCGGAGGTTGATCCATGGTTCTGTTTGTGGAATCAAGGTAGAGACAATCGAGGAACCTCTCATGCAGGAAATACGATATTTGGACAAGCTGGTTGATGAGTTGTCTGAGGGGAAAACCATGGAAAAGATTTTACGAAAGTAGTTGATTTTTACAAAAAGCGGGTGAAATATGAATACCAAAATCTATGAGTTTGAAGCTATGATAGAGCCTGTGCCAGGTAAGGGCGGCGCCTATGTTAGATTTCCTTATGATATAAAAAAAGAATTTGGCAAAGGTCGTGTAAAAGTGAATGCAACCTTTAATGGTTTTTGCTATAGGGGAAGCCTTGTAAACATGGGAGTAAAGAATCCAGATGGAAGCATTTGCTATATTATTGGTGTACGCAAAGATATACAGAAAGAAATTCAACGATATCCTGGGGATACGATTACCGTGACTATTCAGGAAACTATTTGAATCTGACGATTAATAGCATTGCCTCTGGAGTGGATTGCTCAACTTCACCTACAAAACCACCTGTCGCATTTGTTTTATATAAAATATATTCTTCGCCACTGTCTGTTTCAATTACCTTTGAATCTATATTGCCATTAGGAAATACGTCAATTTCCAGGTTAAATAATCCATTCAATATAATACTTGAGAAACTATAGCAAAGCTCGTTTTTGTTAAAGCCAAATGATGTAAGTTTATTTACATCCAACTTTTTTCTTTTTAACATTTCTTCAAACATCTAACTTCCTCCGCCAATTCCAATTTTTACTTCTGCAACCTAGAATTTGTATAAAAATATTATACAATGAAATCTTGTTAAAGTCATTCTAAATACCAGAGTTATTTATGTGCGATTAGTGCGATTAGTATAATGACATGGAATGCGTAAAATGGTATGCGGAGATGTGGAAGTCGCTCATGCCTTTTTGGCTTGTGAATTTTATGAAATAGAATTATACTGTGAATAGTGGAAGTTAATTTAACAATTATATAATTTTCAGATTGTGGGGTTAGAAATTGAATCCGAAAATTTTAGCAAAAATATTAAGCAACTATTATAAAGGAATCAGGCAGCAATACATCAGATTGTAGAACTGAAACTAAAATTTGAAGCTAAGGGGAGAGAAGATGGAATTTTCTAAGGAAGAATTAGTGGAGGCCAAAAGGCAGATTGATTCGACATTGCATAAGTTAAGAGAAACGATAAAAACCTTTGAGTCAAAGGAAAACCCGGAAAGATACAAGTCACAAATTACATTGGCAAAAAGAAGGGTGGAAGCATTTAATATTGCAAACTATTTAATAGAAAAAGAGATAGCAAAATAAGAGATTCCAACCCGTATAACAGAAAAATTAAATTTGGCTTGCAAGACTGGCAATATCAATTTGCGGAGGTACATACAATGTGGTTCTGGTTGTTTATATTTATATGTGATTTATTAACACCTGCTGTTATGATTTTGGGTGGTTATTTCATGTGGAAGCGTTCACCAAAGGATATTAACGGATTGGTGGGGTATAGAACTTCACGTTCTATGAAAAACAGCGATACTTGGAAGTTTGCACAGGAATACTGTGGACACCTTTGGTGGAAAATTGGGTGGATTCTCTTAGCGCCGTCTGTTCTTGTACATATACCTGTGTATGGGGCGTCGGAAAACTCGATAGGTACAGTGGGCGGAATTCTAATTACAATACAGATGATTGTTTTAGTGGCATCCATTTTCCCAACAGAGCGTATTTTAAAGAAGACTTTTACAGATGATGGAAAAAGAAGGTAAACAGCAGCTGTAAGACTGACATATGGTATAGGTCACGAAAAAATATCGAAATCCATTGAAATTCATTGGATTTTTTTTGTGTAAAAATATACATTATGAATTATGAATGAAGTATGATATAATAAAAAATGTATGGAATTGAACGAAAATTAATCAAAAATTGGAAAAATATATGAATGTACAATGAAGATGGAGGCAGAAAGATGATACCCAAAGATCCAGTCATGCTATTGAGCTATATTAACACACAATTAAGGGATCATTTTGAAAATTTGGAGGAATTGTGTAAGAGCCTTTCTATTGATGACAAAATGCTAATAGAAAAAATGGAAAGTATCTCGTATGAGTATGACAACAATACAAACCAGTTCAGATAATACTCAAATCGTCTAGTGGAGGCAATCGCCCAATTAGAAAACTACAAAACCATATTTTATAAAGATAGTTACGGCAGAAAGCAGTCTGCCGACAAAAAGCAAGAAAGCAGGGGGAGAGAAATGGATGAACAAAAATTTGCGGTGCTGATTGATGCCGACAATATTTCAGCAAAATATATATCTGGTATTTTAGACGAGATGACAAAGTATGGGGTATGTACAATTCGACGGAGCTTTGGGGATTGGACAAGTCCTCATGCAAATAAATGGAGAACGATTCTTCTGGAAAATTCCATTACACCGATTCAGCAGTTTAATAATACGATTGGAAAAAATGCAACGGATTCATCACTTATTATTGAAGCAATGGATATTTTATATACGGATAATGTTGAGGGATTTTGCATTGTATCAAGCGATGGAGATTTTACAAGACTTGCCAGTCGTTTGAGAGAGGCCGGAAAGATGGTTATAGGCATGGGCGAAGAGAAGACGCCTCGTTCGTTTCGGGCAGCTTGTTCTGTGTTTACGACACTGGAAAATCTGCTGGACACAGATGATAATGTCATGGAGGAATTAGAGGAAGGAAAAATAGACTGTGAGACTGAAGAGAAGAAAGGTCCCAGCCGGATTGAAAAGAACGCAATAGAAAATACAATTGTCAGCATCATCACAGAAAATGAGAACAAAGGAAAGGTGACGGGACTTGGCGAGATTGGAAGCCGTCTGGTCAACAAGTATCCTGATTTTGACGTGCGTAACTATGGATACAGTTTATTATCCAAATTTTTAGAAGAGGCAGATACTTTTGATGTTCGGAAAAAGAACAGTACAATGACTGTCTTTTTAAAAGAAAATAATAATTCTAAGAACGATATCATTGAATTCATAAAGCAGCAGGTTGAAAAAAAGGGTGATGTTGGAATTAATGAACTAAGTAATAAGGTCCATGAGAAATATGTAGATTTCAGACCAAAGGACTTTGGATATTCACAGTTTTCCAAGTTCTTGCAGGGAATCGGAGGAATTGAATTATATGAGGATGGACGAAAACGAAAACATGCAAGGCCATTGAAGAAATAGTAAGGCGGAGGTGTAAGATGGAGGAATTAGTCAAAATTAGAAGAATAAAGAAGATTTATAATCCGGGCGAGAACGAGGTACATGCATTAGACGGAGTAGATCTTACGATAAATAAAGGTGAAATGGTGGCAATTATCGGGCACTCTGGATCAGGGAAGTCTACCTTGATGAATATGATAGGCTGCCTTGATGTCCCGACATCAGGGGAGTATTATCTTCATGGAAAATCAGTACTTAATTTATCTGAGAATGAGTTATCAGACATAAGAAATCAGGAAATCGGATTTATTTTTCAAGGTTTTAATCTTGTTTCTAATCTGGATGCAATAGGAAATGTGGAATTACCACTTATATATCGAGGCGTTGAAAAAAAGAAAAGAAGAAAGCTTGCACTGCAGGCACTGGAGATGGTGGGGTTGGCAGAACGAAGGAAGCATAAGCCTTCGGAGATGTCAGGTGGGCAGCAGCAGCGTGTAGCAATTGCACGTGCAATTGCGGCGAGACCGCCAATTATTCTTGCGGATGAGCCGACCGGCAATCTTGATTCAAAATCAACAAAGGAGATTATGGATATCTTAGTGGGGCTATATCGTGAAGGAAGAACAGTTATTATTATCACGCATGATGACGATATCGCAGAAAAGGCAAGGCGTGTAGTGAGAATTACAGACGGAAAAATTGATGCTGATTACATAAATGAAAGCGTGATATAGAGGATAAGACCATGTGGAACTTTGTTTCATATTTAGAACGCCTTTGATGACGTGATGCAAATGAATGCCAGGGGGATTACAGTTTATAGGAGGAAGATGATATGTTTAACAAAAAAGGAAAGCCTGAGAATCAGGAAGATATTGCAAAAAAAAATGAGGTTGAGCCGGAAAATGTAAAAGATCATAAAGAACTGGAAAATCCAGATGAAAAAGAAACTGGTTCTTTGGAAAATGGTATCGATGAAGAACAGACAGACTTGGGTATGGATGATCCAGACGAATTAGATGCTGCGGCAGCAAAGCCAAAAAAGAAATTGCCGAATTGGGTGATTATTGTGGTGATAGCTGTATTGGTTGGGGCCTCCGTGATTGGAAGTAAAGCATTTGGTGGTGGCAGTAAAAAGGATACTAGTACGGCTTTGAATGTTATTAAGGTGGAAAAAGGGAATGTAAAAGAGACAATCAACACATCAGGAACGGTGCAAAGTGATACGACAAAGATTGTGTATTCTCCAGTTAATGCAAAAGTTATAGTTTCCAATGTGAAAGTTGGAAAAGCGGTGAAAGCCGGTGACAAGTTGATTCAATTTGATACGACTACACTTGAGCAGGATAATCAGCAGTCGCAGTTAAGCCTTCAGGCGGCGAACCAGAGTAATCAGGAGGCTTATGATGCAGCAAACAAAGCAGCGTCAGCCCAGATTAAAGCTGCAAATGAAGCTGCACAGTCAGCATGTGATGCAGCGAACCAGCTTGCGGACGCAGTGGACGCACAGGGAGTTGCAGTGAATCAGGCATGGTCTGACTATAATAATGCAGTTACAGCTTTGGACGATGCGGAGTCTTCGGTACTGTCTGATGAGCAGAAACAACAGTTGGATAAAGATAAAGATGAACTTTACGGAACAAAGATTCCGAATGATCCAGAAGGTAAAAGAAATCAGGATGGATGGAAAAATGAGAAAAATGGAGTATACACAGAAAAATATAATCTTCTAGATGCTAAAATTGTCGCAGCAGATGATGCAGTTCAGGCGGCAAGATTCGATAAGGCATCGTCACAAACCGACATTGAGCAAAAAGAAAAGGATCTTGCTGAGGCAAAGAGGATAAAAGACGAAACGGATGCACGAATTAAAGAATTGGAAGCCGAGATTGCATCCATAGAAGGCTTGATTTCAGGGCAGATTGCAGCCGCCCAGGCGACTTCTGATGCAGTATATGCAAAGGCTCAGGCAGAGCAGGCAACGTATGATGCGATGTACTCTCAGTGGGAATCAGCATATCAGGCGGCACAAAATGTGAATGGGAATGTAGATACATCAAGCACTGGAGTGACAGCATCCCAAAAAACACAGATGGAAATGAGCTCTAACGCTGCTGAACTTGCAGCTATGACGGCACAGCAGCTTGTAGAAGCCGGAAGGGCAGGGCTATCAGCAGATTTCGACGGTGTTATTTCAGAAGTAAGCGCAGCAGTGGGAACCCAGGCAACACAAGGGGCACCGATGTATACCGTAGTTGATATGAATCATTTAAATGTACAGCTGGAGGTGTCAACCAATGATTACGGGAAATATCAGGTTGGAAAGACGGCATCCATAAAAATTGGAAGTAACACATATGATGGAATTGTTTCTAACGTGAATGCAATGGCAACATCGAATGTAAAAGGGAATCCCGTGGTTATCGTTAATGTGAAAATTAATAATCCTGATGGAAATATCGTAATTGGTGGAACTGCAAAAGTAAGTATGAATGTGGCAGAAGCAAAAAATGTAATTTGTGTCCCGACAGAAGTAATCAATACTTCTGCAAGTGGTGAATTTGTTTATATGATTGAAAATGGAAAAGTTAAAAAGGTTCCGGTTACGGTAGGTGTGGCATCAGACACGAAGGTAGAGGTTACAGAGGGACTGAGTGAGGGAAATCAGGTAGTATCGGATACTGTTGCGGATATTACAGAAGGAATGGATGCTACGCCAGCGGAGACAAGCAGCAAATAAGTGATGATTGTCTGAGGAGGAATTGTTATGGGTCAGTTTGGGGAATATGTTAAAATGGCTATCGATAATATTTTATCGAATAAAGGCCGATCGATTTTGACAATGCTCGGTATTATAATAGGAATTGCATCTGTTATTACTGTTGTAGCAGTGGGGACTGGAGTGAAAAAAGATGTAGAGGATACATCAGCTTCAGCAGAACAGGTTACAATTACTGCTCAGCAGGAGGAGAAACCGATTGAGTGTATTAATAGCGAAGATCTGAATGCTGTCAAGAATGCGTTGGGGAATCGACAACGAGGTGTTACGGTTACTGGATCTGCTTATGGAGCTGTGACAACAGGAAAAGGAAATTTCGGGGCTAATATTATATACACAGTTCCTGACTATGTAAAATCACCTGGTGGAAAAGACATTATTCGCGGCGAATATTTTACAGATGATGATGTGGATAATGAGAGGCTTACGGCAGTCATTGATAAAGCAGGGGCTATCTATATGTTTGGAAATACGGATGTCATAGGCATGTCAGTGGAAATGTCTATTGATAATGTGATTCAGACAGTAGAAATCAGAGGGATTCTTGATTCTGATACTTCAGCAATGAAAGAGGAAGCCGAGTTATATAAATCGATGGGAATTGAGCAGAGTCTAAATTTGTATATGCCCTATACAGCATCAGCTGCGTTTGGGAACCCAATTGAGGAATTTTCTTATATTACCATTTTTCCTGCTTCGTCAGATGATGTATCAGCAATTACAAAGGTTGTAAATCAGACGCTGGCATCGCGCCATTTAGGCGATTCAGATGTGAAATTTTCAAAACAAAAGGAAATCAACCTTGGTGATATGATGGGGGGGATTCTGGATACCATCACCTCTTTTGTAGCATTGGTTGCAGCAATTTCGTTGTTAGTGGGCGGTATAGGTGTTATGAATATCATGTTGGTTTCGGTGACTGAGAGGACTAGAGAAATTGGAATTAGAAAAGCACTTGGTGCAAGGATTTCATCAATCATAGCACAGTTTTTATGTGAATCGGCTATTATATCCGGACTGGGGGGAATTATTGGAATCATGTTGGGATTTTTAGTCTCTAAGTTAATCTCACTTCTGAATATGGGAATCACACCTCAGATTACGTGGCAGGTTGTTGTGATTGCGACAGCATTTTCATGCGGAGTAGGAATTATATTTGGAATTTATCCGGCAAGAAAAGCAGCAAAACTTAGTCCGATTGAGGCACTGAGACAGCTTTGATTTTGGAAATTTTATGGTTTGAAAATGTATCCCATTGAATCATTTATAGGGCAGACGAATTGGCAGAAAATCCGTTTGCCTTTTATAGATTCCGGACATAAGTTTTTAATTGACAGAATATATTAAAAGAAAATGGATTTTATGGAATATCTTATTTCGTTTTCTAATCTTCTCATTCCAATTCTGATTTTTGGAATTATTTTATTGTCTGTGGTTCGGAAAATTGATGCATATGACTGTTTTGTAAAAGGGGCGGAAGAAGGACTTCACACAGTTGTAAGGATTCTGCCCACATTGGTGGGATTGATGGTGTCGGTGTCGGTTCTTCGCTCCTCGGGCTTTCTAGAATATATAGGGAATGGCATTGGCAGAGTGACAGAACAGATTGGTTTTCCAGGGGAATTAGTTCCGCTAGTTATCGTCAAGTTTTTTTCATCTTCGGCAGCAACGGGACTTCTTATCGATATTTTCAAGGAGTTTGGCACAGATTCTCAGCGTGGCTTGATTGCATCGTTGATTCTTTCAAGTACAGAAACTATTTTTTATACGATGAGCGTATATTTTATTTCGGCAAAAGTAACGAAGACAAGGTGGACACTTCCCGGAGCGTTGCTTTCTGCTTTATCAGGCGTGATAGTAAGTACATTATTGGTGACAGGAATATGAAAAATAGAAAAATCAGAATACTACAATCTGGATAAGTGGAAAAAATGTAAAAAAAGCTGATAATTGCTTGACAAAACTATGGTTTTATTATAAAATAAGTTTTGTTGTGATGCGAGAGCGTCATAAAATGTGCGTGTAGCTCAGCTGGATAGAGCGTTTGGCTACGGACCAAAAGGCCGGGAGTTCGAATCTTCTCACGCACGTAGCAAAGGATGATAAGCAGTTGTTTATCATCTTTTTTAGTTGGCAGGAAAAGCTTTCAGACAGGAAAGTAAAAAGAGGTTGAAGAGGTAGCGGTATGAGCTGCTATTGATTACGGAAAAATGAAAAAGATTGCAGTGAAAGACATTTCTCTCACTGCAATCTTTTTATCCTTATTATTTTTGAACTGGCTTGTACAGGTGTCTTGGGATACCGTCAACCATGACGGGAGAAACATCACCCTGAATCAGTGGTCTTACGTAGCTGACAAAATCATCTGTTACATAAGTTCCATCTTTATTGACCCATTTTCTAGGAACGAGTTTTTCGTCATTCGCAATCTTGTGTACATCTTTTACTTCTGTTCCACACTGGTAAGGATCATCGGAAAGTCTTACAAGTACGACCATCTTACCGGAATCGCCTTCGTCAGCAGCCTTTACAGCAGCACCACCAACCTGATATGCTTCAAGGATATCCACACGGGAAGCAGAATGGGACGCAGAACGCTGCAGAGTACTAAGTTCAATTGCACGAGTCTTACATCCAAGCTCACCTGCGATGAAGCTGGCAAGATAAGCAGCTGTTCCAGATAACTGTTTGTGTCCGAATGCATCAACAAAGTCAACGCTCTGGCCGAGCTCGCATACGTAGCGGCCGTCGTTTAATTTGATACCTTCTGAGACTGCTACAACAACGGAAGACTTTTCTTCCAAAAGTTTTTGGACTTTGGAACTGAAAGCTTCGATATCAAAAGCAAGCTCTGGAAGATAGATCATATCAGGTCCAGTACAGTCTTCTCCTTTGGAAAGAGCAGCGGCACCGGTAAGCCATCCAGCATTACGTCCCATAATCTCAACAATCGTTACAAGACCATGTGGGTATTCCAGACAGAATCCATCGCGGATAATTTCTTTTACAGAAGTACCGATATATTTTGCAGCACTGCCGTATCCCGGTGTGTGGTCTGTCAGTGCCAGGTCATTATCAATTGTCTTCGGGCAGCCAACAAATCTGGTTGGATGTCCTGTAATGATTGCATAGTCTGATAATTTCTTGATTGTGTCCATAGAATCGTTTCCACCGATATAGATGAATGCTTCGATATCCAATTTGTCGAGAATACTGAAAATTTTATCATATACATCTCTGTCTTCATGAATCTCAGGCAGCTTATAGCGGCAGGAGCCAAGATATGCGGCAGGTGTTCTTTTCAATAATTCTGCGTCAAGTTCGTTCGTAATATGTTCAGAGAGATCAATGTAGCGCTCCTCCAATAACCCCTGAATTCCGTGTAACATACCATACACTTTCTTTGCTCCACGGTCTTTGGCTGTGCGGTAAACTCCTGCTAAGCTTGAGTTGATAGCGGCTGTTGGTCCCCCGGATTGTCCTACAATTACATTTCCTTTCATGTGTCTTACCTCCATTTTTGTTCTTTGTTCTCGAAATTGTGAGAACAATTCATGTATATATTACTTATTCTAGATTATTTTCTTATGTTTGTAAACGAATATTTAAAAATGACTACAAATGTTTCATTTTGTGTAATAGTATTTACTTATATTTACAATTTGCGCTGTTATTTGTCGAGTGAAGATGAAAAAAGGGAAGGGAAGAAAAAGAAATGTAAATAAAAAATAAAGTTGTCAAAAGGTCTTGCATTTTATTTTGTTTTGCAGTAGTATACATATTACTCTAGTAAATCAAGTTTTTCAAAACCGCTTCGGTTATATTTCACAGAGCGTACAATCTAATATTTTAATGACAAGTTATGTTAACTAGAAGGAGTGATTATTTGTCAAAACAAATGAATTATGAGATTATAAAACTCATAGAACGTGATGGAAGATGCCACATCTCTATGGATGTGGTGAAAGGGGAACTGCTCATTAACTGGTTGAGAGGTTCTCCAACGATTGAGAAGAAACAATTGTCTCTCTGGTTCCGGCAACTGGCGGGACAGCTGGAGAAATATCACCGCTGTAAAAAAAATCAATGCTATCGCTTTTTAAATGTCTATAGTGTGGTAGTTACAAAGGAGCAGATCTATCTGCTGGATCTTGAGGCAGAAGGGAATGCATTTATTGCGAAATATATGCAGCGTCAGGAGATACGTAACGGATTTTCTCATCCTAGGGCGCAGATGCGCTCCACGACAAAAACTTCCATTGACCTCTATAGCTTTGGAAGGACGCTGCAGTATATCCTGGCACATGCGCAGGTTGTCCCGGGAATAACCAAAAAAGAGGAACATCAATTATTAAAAATCATTCAAAGAAGTATCGAACTCAATTCAAAAAAGCAATATCAAAATTTCAAACAAATTCAAAACGAGTTATCCAAATTTAAATTACATACGATTCCAAAAAACTGGAAGGTACTATCGCTGTTGACTGTCTTGATTGTGAGCGGCATTGTGTCGGCGCTTTTGTTTTACGGAACAGGAAGGGAGAAAAAATCTGCAGTCCATTTATCAAAAAATACAGAGCAGAAAGAGAACAGCCAGACGGCTGGCAAAAAGAACGTGGAAGGGGGGCAGATGCGTGTGAAGAACACGGATGGTGTGGAAACGGATTCAATGTCATCAGGAGGGGATGCACTGCCCCAGACAGATCAAACCAGAATAAATGGGGCAGGGACGTCGCTGCTGCCGCAGAGTGAAAATGAGGTCGAAGAAACAGGCGATATTATGGAACAGCTGAAAGCAGATTCCCTTGAAAATACTGCAGAAGCGAACAAAGAGATGATACAGATTGGAGAGAAGGCACATATGGAAGTATTACAGTATCTTGCGATGGCATATGACCGAGAGGAAATGAATCAGCAGGCAATTAAAGTATATGGTGAGCTCTGTCAAATGAGTCTTCAGAGGGAACTTCTGGAGCAGGTTTACAAAAGACGGGCGGAATTGCAGGAAAAGGAGGGGATGAATGAGGCGGCATCTGCAACCTTAAAAGAGGCAATGGAAAATGAATCTCTAAAAAATTCTTCTGTTTTGATAATTGCTTATATCCGCATTCTCTGCAAAACAACAGAAGTAGACAAAGCCAATCGGGAAGAAGAGTTGAATACCGTAGTTGATAGAATTCCGGCGGTGAAAGAGTCTGAGGAATATAAGAAATTAGTACAGGAATATGGGATTACAGAGGAAGGAGGAAAACTATGCATAGGAACGTGAAGAGAAGAAATCGAAAAAACAGGATAAAAGAAGGAATGTCTCTTATTATAGGCGTGTTATGTATCTTTATGAGCTATAGTACGCTTTTGTCTGCGAAAGAACAACAGCGGACAAAAGGGGGAGAAAACAGGGAGGGAATACGGAGGGAAACAAGCAGAGGAGATTCGGAAGTGGAAAATGAGCTGCGGATGTATGAACTGAGTTTCGCACAGCCCAGTGGCAGCCAGGGATATTATGTGGTGAAGCCGGGGGTTCAGATCCTCCATCAAGATACAGACCGCGTCACACGATATGAATTTACAGCTGCAGATGGAAGCCAGAGTCGCGGATATCTGGAACAGCCGGGAGAGCGACTTGAGATTTCCAAGGAGCAGATGCAAGAAGGGGATAACCAACTGAAGATATGGATGGAAGGGCTTGAAAAGCCGGAAGGAGAAGTTCCTGAAGAGAGTGATCCCGAGGAAGACAAAAGTGAAACCGGAAATGAAAATGAGATTCCAGACTTGACGGAAGGAAATGATGAGAATCCGGCAGAAAAAACGGACGAGAATTTGACGGAGGAGAGTATAAAGCAGTGGCATCTGATTGAGGGGACCCTACAGATTCTGCATTTCCCTGTGGATACATCCATTCCAGAACCCTGTAAGATCACGTACCAGCAGGATGAGGGACTGGATATCATTTATTGTGCAAATTCTCTGAAACTGGAAATCACAGGAAAAGATACAGGGGCTGGGGTAGCTGGAATCTCATATCAACTGGATGGAAAGCAGGAAGTCTTTCAGGCGGGGGAGAAGATAACGGTATCCATTCCGGAAGAGTATTCGGGGATTGTAAAAGCATATTGCATTGACCGTGCGGGAAATAAGGGGGATGTAGTTTCATCGAAATATATCATTTGTGATAACAAGCTTCCCGAGATAAGGATAAGTGCGAAGGACGGCTTTGCTGTCTGGTATCAAAGCAATCCAACGATTGATGTGCAGGTAAATGATGCGGGGCAGTCTTCCGGGCTTGCCTATGTCAAATGTTTTCTAAATGGAAAGCTTGTGGAGAAGAAAAGTTTTGATCGGGCAAGCACGGAAGTAGTACAGCAGGTGAAATTTAAGTTTCAGGTCACCCAGGATTCCGTGTCAGGAGAAAAAATACCAATTCAGGTGGAAGCGGTGGATAAGTCGGGGAATTCCATTTCAAAAGAGGACATGCTTTTTTTAGACAAAAGAGCTCCTGTTATTGAAGTAACTGGTGCAAAGGATGGTGTAATCAGCAGTAAAGAGGTGACGCTTTCGGTGAAGCTGACGGATGAGAACATTCCCCGGAATTTCGAGGTGACGGCACAGAGAGTCAGCCCGGAAGGAGAAAGCTCATCAGTCAATGTGGAAAAAGCAGACAGTTCAGAATTTGAGTATCGAGCAACTCTGACGGAGGATGGCGTGTATCAGATTCACTTGAAAGGGAGTGATATGGCAGGAAACCAGACAGAGAAAAAAATGCAGATGATTGTGGACCGGCAGAATCCGATTATCCGTTATGTGGAACAGCTCAATGGAACCTATGTCCAGCAGTTTCGATGGAATTATGAGCCGGACGAAATGATACATGATTTCAGTTCTTATACCTACCACATGGAATTGGACGGACGGTTATTCCGGGTGAACCACAGAGAGGAACAAGAGGGGCACCATTTGCTTGTGGTAGAAGCGACGGATGCAGCTGGCAACAGTGCAAGAGCGGAAGCAGCTTTTCAGGTGGACCACACGGCACCAGAGGTAGTGATGGATGGGGTGATGAATGGAAAGACATATGAGAAAAAAGTGAATCTGGTCATCTCTCTTGCAAATGAAAGGGATTACGTAGACAGCATCTGCATAAACAATCAAATGCAGAAGATTCATAACAGCAGTCAGGTCTTTCAGTTTCCATTTGAAGAAGAAGGAGTGTACGATGTAGAGGTAAAAGCGAGAGATGCAGCGAAAAACGAGACCGTTCAGCACGTGCAGTTTCAAGTCAGGAAAAAGAAAGGGCTGGCAGCAACAGTACTGAATCCGGTGAGGAAGGTGCTGGAAAAGGTTGCCGGTCTTGAAGATACAACGAATGAGACGATGAAAAAGGCTGCAGTCAGAACAAAGAGGAGCTGGAATGTATGGATGCTTCTTATTATTGGCAGCATGGTTTTGGCGGGAGCAGTAGTGATATTAAGGATTTACCAGAGGCATCTGAGAAAGATTGGAAATACCCCATAAAAGGGAGGATGCCGAGTGCTAAGCACTCGGCATGTATTATGAAAAAGTTTATTCCAAATAGTAAATTAATACTAGTCAGTTGTCATTGTCTTCAAATGAGTTTGTGTTTCATTTGATATATTTAGTATATTCAAAAGAAATGAAGAAACAATGTTGAAGAAATGAAAGTTTTTTGAATGATATATGAACAAAATATGAACTGCTTTACGCCCTCAGTCCACATCCAATACAGTCATCATTCACGGGATAAAATTTCCCATATTTTCCGATAGACATCTCCACAGTAAGTCAATCGGCAGATGTCTTCAATATCCTCCTGATTTTTTCCGAGTTTGATAATCTGCTTGAATAAATCAAGATACTCCGTCTCTCCTTTTTGCGAGAAAACAAACAATAAGTGTACGGGGTCGCCGTCATCAAACCGGATTCCTTTTTTACTGACTAACAATCCAATTCCATCCTCATAGACACCGGCTTCTTTGCTTGCGTGTGCAAGGGCAATGCCCTGATTGACAATAATATAACCGCCGTATTCTTCTACGTTTCCGATGGCTTCCTGGATGTAACTCTCATCGAAAAAGCCATCCTTGATCAGATCGGCGGAAGCTGTTCTCATTGCAGTACGCCACTCAAGTTCTTCTTCGACAATTTTAATATATTTTGTATCAAGCATATTAAGCAGGATGAATTCTGTTCCAATTTTGGATTCTACGTAGAAGCAATCCTCAAGAATCTGCTGAAGTTCCCTGTTTAGAAAGTCAATCTTTGGGTTATTGCCCGATTCATAAATGGTTATGATTTTTTCCAATACAGGATAGCGCACTTTCTTTTCAGGCAAAGATTCTTTCTGTAGTAGATATGCCTGGTTTTGTATTTTTTGGATATCTTCAACGGTAACAAGTGGTTTGACTACAACCACAGGGAGTCTGCTTTCTCTGATTGGTACGGTTGATATAATAAAATCGACACCGTCAAAGGCTCCTTTTGCTTTTTCAATCTGCTTTGTTGTCATTGTTCCAACCACATAAAAATTAAAATAGTTTTTTACCTGCGCTTCCAGATATTTACTGGTTGCCATACTTCCGGGGCAGGATATAATTACTCCCAGAGATTTACTGTTTTTCCTTCCTCTAAGAAGAGCAGCACAGATATGAATTACCAGACTGTCTTTCATTTTCGGAGTCAGTGCATATTGCAGATATTTTTCGAGAATATAAAAGTTACACTCGGCAACTTTCCTGACTTTTGGAAAATCTCCGGTATTTTTATAATCAATACTCCATTCATAGCCTGCATCATTCCAGTTTTTCATGCTCTTTACGTGAGAAATCAGTGATTCAATCAATAGATTGTCCGATTGAAGCATGACGTCTAACTCCCGGCTGATTTCTAAAAGAAAGTGACTGATTACACTATATAGTTCAAAATCGTTGATGCTTTGAATCTGCGGATGCAGGTTGCGAAGTAAAATCTGTTTTTCAATAATCAGGATTCCCGAGTAGCCAAGAGTCTGGTATCCTAATTCATCTATCACATAGCTTATCATGTTTCCGATGGTATCAAGTTCCAGAGAGGGAAGTCTCGACTCTGTAGATTGTTTTCCATATCCGATTTGCTGTAATCGGTTGGCTAAGACAAAAATACAAATTGCTATTTCAAAGAAAATCTCTTTTGCCAGAATGATATTGTGCTCTCCGCTAAAGATATTCATATGGTAAATGACATCTTTAAGGGAGTAGATAAAACCTGCTTTTCGAATAATGTAGTGAACAAAAAAGGTTTTTTCATTTTTTATGGAATGAATTAGTTCTTCAAAAAGTTCCACCAAAATTCTTTGTATCTCTTCTTCCTCGATTTGGATTTTGATCCCCTTCTTGCTTTTGGCAACAAAGACGATATCTTTTGTTTTCAGATATTCATCGACCAGTTTGCAGTCATTGATAATTGTATTTCGTGTTACGTATAGTTCATCGGCGAGCTGCTGCATGGAATAATAGCCATTATGATAGACCAGAGCAAGAATGATATATACTTTTCGTTCGTCAGGAGATAATTTATACTGATAAGAATCCATAGAATAAAATTGATCAATGAGATTTCTTACACTCTGATGATCTGTAAATTTTAGTCTCTGGTTGTCATTGTCGAGCAGAGCAGAACATCCGGCTTCTCGTGTAAAATCAGCAATTTCCTGTATATCGACTTTTAATGTCTTCTCAGAAATATGATATTTTTTTATCAGATGCTGATATTCTAATTCTTTGTTTGGATTTTCCAAAAGGTTTTGAAGTATTTCTGCACTTCTTTTTTTCATTTCTATTCACCGCCATAAGCAATCTATTTACAAAAGGTATCTATATCGTTCTTAGTCCAGATAGATACCTTTTTACATATTTTTGTTCTGTTTAAGCCTCTGAAAGTTCTTTTAACAAGTCGGCTAACTTCTTTTCTGTAGCAGCTCTATTCACTCCGGATACCAGTCCAAATACACTCATTTGTGGCTTGTCTAACGGTTGGCGATAGTTTGCAGTTGTTAAAACCAGGTCCACATCTTTTTGTTTATCGGGAACTTCAGCGATGGTTCCTTTTACAATCTTTGCCTTTACCCCGATATTCTGAACAATCTCCTTTACGGCCTCCTGGGCAATTGTAGATGTTGCAACACCACTTCCACATGCAACTAAAATTTTAACTTCTTTAGACATATACATTTCCTCCTAATATCATATGCAGCGCTCACTCTCATGGAGACTGCGACTATTCAATGCTTGCATGACGCTGTGCCATTTTTTTGTTCGTATCCTCATTTTCCATACTCATTTTAAGAATCACCGCATCAAAGATCATCAGCAGCATCTGTTCGAATAAGCTGCCGAGTGGCTGAATACTTGCTTTTGACTCTGAGAATTTAGTTGCGGCATCAATCTGAATCAGTGGTTTATGATTTCTGCTCAAGGTTGATTCCTGACTGCCGGTAATGACCAGTACATCAGTCCCCTGTTTTGCAGCATCATCAGCTGCACTGCAGACGCTTCCTGTTTCTCCTGATGCAGATGCCACAATGAGCAAATCGTCCGTTCCTACCGAAGGCGTTGTTGTTTCACCGACCACATAGGACTGATAACCAATCTGCATCAACCTCATTGCCAGAGCTTTTAACATCAATCCGGAACGACCTGTTCCATATACGAATATTCTATCATGTTTTTTGATTTCTTTAATAAACATTTCAATTTGCCCTTCTGTAATCTGAGCAGAAGCACTCTTGAGTTCTGTATTAATATCCAATAATTCCATAAAAATCTCCTTTGTTTTGGGGTAGGCAGCAAGTAGTGTCCGCCGTCTTGTTTTTGACAGTCTGACACTTTTACCCGATTTTTTTTTCTAAATATTTCACCAGTTCTTCCTCCGGAAGTGTATTGCATTTACTTAATGCTTCTGGATCATTCAGAAAGCTCATCATATTCTGAAGTGCTGCTAAGTGTTCATTTGGATCCTTAATTGCCAAATTAAAAATCATGTCTGTTTCTATTTCCTGGGAATCATCATCCATTCTTCTGAATGTGACCGGTTTATCCAATTTGAGAAAACAAATACAACTCTCCACGATTCCTTCATCCTTTGCATGGGGAATAGCTGTTGGAATTTCTGTTGGAAGTCCTGTTGGAAATTCCTGCTCCCGGTCAATGCATAATTGTGCAAAATTTTTACTGACAATGCCATCATGATAGAGCGCTTGCCCACACATACGAATGGCCTCTTCCTTAGTTGCTGCTGAGCCGTGAATAATCAAATATCTATTACCCATACTATCCTCCTATTTCTATGCAAAAAGTTCAAATAACCTATGAACCAATGATACTATTAAATTGCCAGGATTCCATCCAAAGTGAGATGCTGTCACAAGTCCTTCGAATTTTACGCCTGTTACAGATAACATCTGTGTTGCTTCCGGAATAAACATGTTTGCGAAAAATAAAGTGATATACATCATAATCGTCATGCAAATCAAAGTCCGAAAGATATTTCCTTTGCTGCTAAGTACACACATTGGCGCAAGATAGCATACTTCGGCAAGAATTCCAAGCGGGAAGAATCTCATTCCCGGAATTAAAAATGATAACAGTATTGTTACGGGAATCATAATAGCTGCACATGTAATACATGCAGGATCTCCCAGTCCAAGTGCAATGTCCATACCAATATAAATATCTGCATCTTCGCCAACTTTTTTGTGCATATAATCATTGGCAGAATTTCCGAGAGGTGTCAGGCCTTCCATCATGATACTGACCATTCTTGGAATCAGAACCATGGAGGCGGCAATTCCCATACCGATTGTAAGGATTGAACCCAGGTCCTGTCCGGTAATCAAGGATAAGAACACACCGACTACAAGACCAATGATTGCAGGATCTCCGAAGATGCCTAATTTTTTTCCAAGCTTATCTACGTTGATGTCTACTTTATTGAGTCCTGGAATCAAATCGATTATTTTGTTGATTCCATAAGTAAGTGGATAGATCCAGGCACAGAATGACAGGGTAGTACAGGTGGTTCCTTCCAGTCCGAAGAATTCTCCCCATTTAGGTGCAAGCCATTGTGCAAAGAACAGTGCGATGATTCCGCATCCCACGGCAACTACAAATCCAATAACTGCATTTCCAGATAAAGCATAGGCAAGTGTTCCCGGAACAAGAAAATGCATGAAGTTCCAGATATCTACATTCAATACTTTTGTAATCTTCAAACGAACTAATACTAAGTTCAAAATAATAATGGCAGGGATTACAAATACTGCAAATGGAACAGTCCACGAAGCAGCTCCCAGGGCGGCAAATCCAACTTCCAGGGCATCATATCCCGAACCCATTGCTTTATAGTGATCCATAACCGGCTGTATTGACGTAATCAAAAGATTTACTGCGAGTACCAGACCTTGAAAGCCGATACCTACGAGCAGACCAGATTTGATTGCATGACCAAGCTTCATTCCGAAAAATTTCCCCAGGATTAAGATGACAACCGGCAATAATACAACAGCTCCCAGGCTGATAAATTCTTTGAAAAATTCTAATATGACATCCATATGTATTCTCCTTTTTTAAAATTTATGCGATTGTACGCCCACCGTCAAGTAAAATGGTCTGTCCCTGGATATATGAATTATCCGGATCGGCCAGAAATACTGCTAGGTTTGCTACATCGTTTACGGTACCGAATCTCCTTACCGGTATTTTTTCTAATACTGCATCTAACGCTTCCTGTGTTGGGTAATTCACGCGCATCATCTCACCAGTATCAATTAGACGTGGGGCAATGGCGTTGACGTTGACACCCTTTGGTCCAAGTTCCTTTGCGAGTCCTCTCATAAGACCTTCGCCACCGGCTTTTGATGCCGGATAAGATACGCCGCCGCCTGTTCCACTCAGTGCAGATCCCGAACTGATATACACGATGGATCCCTGGTTAGTTAGGAAATCATTATAAAATGCTTTTACTGTTGTAAACAGTCCATTCAGGTTAATACTGAGTGTTTTATTCCATTCTTCAAATGTAATGTTATTTACTTTGTTTTTGAATGCCACTCCTGCATTCAATACCAGTGTATCAATTCTTCCGAATTCTTCAAATACTTTTTGACGAACATTCATCATTGCTTCCGGACTGGATACATCGGCCTGGACGAACAAAGATTTTGTATACTTTGTAGTAATTTCTTCGGCCGTTTTTTCCCCTGTCTCTGTATTATAATCCACAATGACAGTGTTTGCACCTTGCTGGGCAAATTGTGTCGCAATTTGTTTGCCAATTCCATGTCCTGCTCCTGTTACTAAAACCACTTTACCTTCAAACTTTTTCATATCTGTTATTTCCTTTCCTTATTTACAGCTTCACGTAATTTATGATATCTTTCTTTCGGGTTCTCTCCGAAGAGATAACCTCCGACTACGATCAGATCCACGCCAATGTTGGCAACCCGTCCAGCAATCAGATTGTTTATTCCGCCATCAACTTCAATTTGAATCGGGCGGCTGCCAATCATTTCTTTAAGATTGCAGACTTTTTCAATGCTCTTTTCAATGAAGGTCTGTCCAGGTGTTCCCGGATTGATTGTCATTACAAGAACATAATCAATATCGTCAAGTAAATATTTGATCACAGATTCCGGTGTCCCGGGATTGAGAACGATCCCCGCTTTTCTTCCTGCTTTTTTTATTCGCTGAATCATATTGTGAATATGTGGTGTTGATTCGTAATGTACAGAAATCATTTCTGCTCCGGTTGCAATCACATCATCTAAATGATCTTTCGGATGATCAATCATCATGTGGACATCGAATATCATATTTGACATTTTTTTCATTGCTGCAATCTGGTTCGGTCCAAAAGCAATATTTGAAACAAAGTTTCCGTCCATCATATCAACATGTAAAATCTTCGTTTTCTCACTTTCTAAAAAAGCAATTTCTTCTTTTAGTCGTAAAATATCTGCCCCAAAAATTGACGGTAATATTTCAGCCATTTGTAAACCTCCTGTTTTTTGCCATAGGAGATGATCAGTTTCCCATGTGTTTTTAACCAAGTGTTTCGCGAATCAACTTTGTAGTCTTAATATAACATCCGGGTTCGCTGCCTTAAAGACCAATTTGGGTAAAACCTCTTGGAAGTGAATTTACTAATTGAGGATGCAGGATGTATTTTCGGGAACAAACAAAAAGAAGGCTGCCGCCCTAAGTGTATCTCATACATGGTATAGAAGGATACGGCGTTCTGTGACAACGTATCTTGTATGATTTCTTCTTAGGGTGACAGCCCTTCATTTTTATTCTTTTCAGCAGTTTACATTAGCAAAAGATTGCATCCAGAATCTTTCCAGCAACTTCATCTTTGGTCATAAGCTCCAGCTCGGTCTCTTCCCGTTCGGTAATCAGAGTCACAACGTTGGTATCCGTTCCAAATCCTGCACCGACAGTTTTTAGGTTATTTGCCACGATCATATCCAGATGTTTCTTACGGAGCTTTGCGCGGGAATTCTCCAGCATATTTTCTGTTTCCATAGAAAATCCACAGAGGAACTGCCCCTCTTTTTTATGTTGTCCGAGGTAGGCGATGATATCATCGGTTCGTTCCAGTTCAATGGAAAGTTCATCGGATTTTTTCTTGACCTTTTCTGTGCTGACATGTTTTGGACGGTAATCGGCAACGGCAGCAGCCTTTATGACTGCGTCCATGTCATCGCTTCTGGAGGTGACAGCATCGAACATATCTTTGGCAGAGATAATCGGAACCTTCTTGACAAAGAGTGGTGCGTCAAGACTTACCTGACCGCTGACCAGAGTGACATCGGCGCCACGGTACGCGGCGATTCTGGCAATACTGTAACCCATCTTTCCAGTGGAATGATTGGTGAGATAGCGGACCGGATCGACAGCTTCCATTGTAGGACCGGCGGTAACAAGCAGCTTTTTCCCGGCCAAATCCTTTTCAAATGCACAGGCATGAAGGATGTGCTCATAAAGTACCTGAGGCTCCGGCATCTTTCCAGCACCGGTATCTCCACAGGCAAGGTAGCCAGAGGCTGGTGTGATGATCTGCATCTTGTATTTGCGCAGAATCTCCATGTTGTCCTGGGTGATGGGACTCTCATACATCCGGGTATTCATCGCAGGGGAAATAAGCTTCGTGCACTGGCATGCAAGCAGAGTGGTAGTGAGCATATCATCGGCAATCCCATGAGCCAGTTTGGCGATTACATTTGCAGAGGCGGGAGCGATGATGGCAAGATCCGCTCTTTTGGCAAGCTCCACATGTTCTACATTATACTGGAAGTTGCGGTCAAAGGTGTCGATGAGACATTTGTTGCTGGTAAGTGTCTCAAATGTGATTGGATTGATGAAGTTGATTGCGTTGTGTGTCATGATGACATGTACATCAGCATGAGCCTTGACAAGCATACTCGCAAGCATGGCGCTTTTGTAGGCGGCGATGCTTCCTGTGACTCCTAGAATAATTGTTTTACCTTTTAACATAGTAAACCATTCCTTTCTACATAAAAATATGTTGTGGTGCGTATATAAACATTGAAATCCTTTTGATTCGAATAGATGACAATATGTGTGTAATGAAAAAATCCAGTGTCGTCTAGGATATTATACTGTAGAACTGTGAAAAAAACCATATAAAAATCTTTTATCACATTGTTATCGTATGGATGGAATTGCTCGTTTCCATGCTGCATGCTTTACGTAATGCTATGAGGAAGCAGCAAAATGGACTGTGAATATCTGCCCGATTATTGCGAAAAAAGGATGTGAAAAAATTAACGAAAATTGAAAAAACTGCTTGCACCGCCTAAAACGCTGTGGTATACTTACGCCGTATTGTATTGTATCTCAGAAGTTGGGAATGATAACAAGGAGGAAAATTGAATATGAAAACAAAA
Organism: Hespellia sp.; assembly: GCA_028689735.1. GTDB lineage: Bacteria > Bacillota > Clostridia > Lachnospirales > Lachnospiraceae > Hespellia. Next base: position 30,530 of record JAQVCP010000028.1, read on the forward strand.
AAACGAGACACTCGTTGGATGGTCAGCGTTGCACTTATGGCTGCAATCGTGGTTGTATTGGCGAACACGCCGCTGGGGATGATTCAGCTGCCGATTATTAAGGCGACAACCGTACATATACCGGTTATTATAGGCGCCATATTATTGGGACCTATGGCAGGGGGAATTCTTGGCGGAGTATTTGGCGTCTGTTCTCTGGTAAGTAATACGATGGCACCGACATTATTATCTTTTGCATTTTCACCATTTATGAGTACCACAGGATTTCCTGGTGTGATTAAGGCAATTTGGATTTCGGTAGGCTGTAGAATTCTGCTTGGAGTTATAGCAGGCTGGGTTTGGATTCTCTTTACTGGAAAATGGAAAATGAACAGTCTGATTGCATTGCCACTGACAGGATTCATCGGATCGATGGTCCACACAGTGACGGTAATGGGAAGCATTTATTTCCTGTTTGCACAGCAGTATGCGCAGGCCAAGGAAGTTGCGATATCTGCAGTATGGGGGCTTGTTATGGCGACCGTTACGGCATCCGGAATTCCGGAAGCGATTGCAGCAGCAATTTTGGTGACAGCACTTGGAAAGGTGTTGCTCAGTACGTTGAAGCGGGCGATGATTATTCCATCTGAAGCAAAATAGCAGAGGCGGGTAGATCTAATCATATAAATAATATAAAAAAGTTCCTGACGATTTTGGTCAGGAACTTTTTGTATTATTATCTGTCTATCTAGCGGTAAGCAAAATTTGGCAGGCCATCTTTCATCGGAACATCTACCTGTCCCTGGATCAGGGGTCTTGCATAAGTAATGAACTCCTCTGAGATGTCGGAGCCATCGTTGATAATCCACTCCAGTGGAACGGTCTTTTCTTTGTTGCAGATTTCGTTGACATCCTGCAAGGTGCACTCTAAGGTGTAAGGTGCATCGCTTGTCCGGGTAAATGCAATCATCTTTCCAGTCTCACCAGCCAGAGCAGCATTGACACCGAAGGCGCCAGAGTTGATTGCTTCAGTCAGGTCTGTTCCAGAGAGGCAGGAAGAAGAGCATCTCTGGCTGACGTTCAATTCAACAGAGCGTACCTTTACACCAAGCTTTTCTTTGACGAGGTTCTCCAAATATTTTCCAGAACCGGTCAGCATCTTGTGTCCAAAGTTATCGACACCGACATCGCTGGCAAGTTCACATACGAAAGTACCATTTCCATCGTTGATTCCTTCCGAGATACAAACTACAAGGTTCGGAGTTGTCTCCATAGCAGTTTTTACTTTTTCAATAAATTCATCTGGGTCAAAAGCTACTTCTGGAAGATAGATTAAGACTGGATTGTCGTTCTCAAATTTACGGGCAAGAACGCTGGCAGCAGCAAGCCATCCAGCGTGACGTCCCATGATTTCCACGATAGTAACGGACTTTTTGTTATCATAGACAGAAGCATCAATTGCAATCTCACGGACAGTAGCTGCAACGTATTTGGCAGCACTGGCAAATCCCGGTGTGTGATCGGTCAGAACCAGATCGTTATCGATGGTCTTCGGTAGTCCGAGCACGCGGACATCGCTGCCGGTTTTCGCGGCATAGCGGGATAATTTGCTCACGGTATCCATAGAGTCATTGCCGCCGATATAGAAGAAATAGCCGATGTTCATCTCCTCAAATTTTTGAAACAGCTGTGGGAATACCTGGTCATTCAGGTCTTCCGGAAGCTTGAAACGGCAGGAACCAAGAAATGCGCCCGGTGTAGTCTTGACAAGCTCCAATTCTCCGCTTTCCTGTATCTTGGCAAGATCCAGTACCTGATTGTTGAGGAAACCTTCGATACCGTTGACCATGCCATAAACGTGATCGAACTGATCATTTTTCTTCAGAGCTTCCGCGGCGACACCGTAAAGGCTTCCGTTGATTACTGCAGTGGGTCCACCGGATTGTCCTACAATTACGCTTTTTTTCATAATAAACCTCCATTTGTATGCATTTTTCACACATGAATTTGTAATAATATGCAAAAGAAAACAACTATAATGTGCATTGTCCTGGCAAATGATATCGGCCTGCACAGACAGTGTAATTTTGCATCGCTACTTCTATAATAAAGGAATTACGTGCAATTTACAATAATGAGGTTGGAAAAATAACAAAAGTACAGTATAATAGTCCTATTAATGTGAAGAGGTGAATTTATGAAATATATATCATTTGCGATTCCATGCTATAATTCACAGGATTATATGGAACACGCAATCAAGTCAATTTTAGTGGCAGGAGAAGATGTTGAGATTCTCATCGTGAACGATGGATCCAAGGATAAGACTGAGAAAATTGCTAAAAAATATGTAGAGAAGTATCCAACAATTGTAAAACTGATCAATAAAGAGAATGGTGGACATGGAGATGCAGTCAACGTGGGCCTGAGTCATGCGACAGGAAGATATTTCAAGGTTGTGGACAGTGATGACTGGGTGGATGAGGATTCCCTGATGAAGATTCTGGCTCAGGTGAAGAAGTTTGTGGATGAGCGGGAAGAAGTGGATATGCTTGTGGCAAATTATGTCTATGAGAAGGTAGGCGTAACGCATAAGAAGGTTATCCATTACCGCAATGTGCTACCACAGAATGAAGTATTCCGCTGGCAGGATATGGGACATTTTCGTCTGGACCAGTATATCCTGATGCACTCAGTCATCTATCGGACAGAGATGCTGCAGCTCAGTCAGTTGAGACTTCCAAAGCATACGTTCTATGTGGACAACATTTATGTATATTATCCATTGCCGCTGGTGCGGACCATTTATTATATGGATGTGGATTTTTACCGTTATTATATTGGACGGGAGGACCAGTCCGTCAATGAAAAAGTGATGATCAGTCGTGTGGAACAGCAGATTTTTGTTACGAAAAGCATGATTGATATGTATGAACTGCGCCGGATTCAGAGCAAAAAACTTCGCAAATATATGACAAATTACCTTGCTATCATGATGACTGTCTCTTCTATTTTACTGATTCGTTCAAAAGAGAAAGAAAATCTGGAGAAGAAAAAGGAGCTCTGGCAATATCTCAAGAAAAAGGATTATAGAACATTCTGGAAGATTCGTTATGGAATCCTGGGACAGACCATGAATCTGCCGGGGCGTTCCGGACGGAAGGTTTCTTCCCTTGCCTATACAGTTGCGCGGAGACTGATTGGATTTAATTAGTTACGCTAGTGCAGCGTTTTGACATTTAGGCTGAGTTTTATGAATAGACACATTGATTGGTTGGATGTCATAGGAACTTTATAGAAATTTGTTTTACAAAAAGTAATAAAATCATAGCCATAGTACATACTACTAGATAGAAAACCCCTGCAGCATCTAAGGGGAGAAGGAGTGTGTGTACTATGGCTATTTGTTTTGAAGACAGTAAGACAAAAGAAAATCTGATGAGAGCATTTGCAGGGGAAAGTCAGGCAAGAAACCGTTATACATTTGCAGCGGAGGAATTAAAAAAGCAGGGGATGTATACGATTGCAGATATGTTCTTGTATACAGCAGATCAGGAGAGAGGCCATGCAGAGCGTTTTTATAATCTATTGTCGTCTCTGGGCGGCGAGACCGTGTATGTAGAAGGTGGTTATCCGATTGACTATTCAGAAAAACCGGAGACACTTCTTCGGCGTTCCGCCCATAACGAGCATGAGGAATTTGATGATGTTTATCCAGCCTTTGGAGATATCGCAAAAGAGGAAGGTTTTCTGGAGGTTGCATCCGCATTTTACCAAATTGCAGAAATTGAGCATGTTCATGAACTGAGATTTTCAAAATTAGCGGACATGGTCAAGGACAGCACCTATTATGAGAGCCCGACAGAGAGCAAATGGATGTGCACGAACTGTGGATATATCCATGAGGGGAAAGCCGCACCTCAGGTCTGTCCAGTCTGCCGCCATGAGAGAGGATACTTCATTCCTCTGGCATTTGCGCAGTATCTGGGATGTATTGCATGTTAAGGAGCTGGAAATAAATGGTGAATCAGAAAGCGGAGAACCTGCTGAATCTGGCACTGGATGCCACGGAACAGGAGCGGGAGAAGTCCATGGAGCTGGAAGTGGGCTACGATAAGGAAGAGAGAAGCTGGGATCTGATTATAAAGTATTCGGGAGATCTTGATGCGGTCCGTGGGCTGGGAGCAGACGTTACAGAGCTTTTGAATGAATATGCAATTGTCAATATTCCCGAATATGCAATTAATGCCATGAGCGCATTGCCAGAAGTGGAGTATATCGAGAAACCAAAAAGCCTGTTCTTTCAGGTGGAAAATGGGAGACGTGCATCTTGTGTCACTCCGCTGCAGAGAAGTGAGACTGGCTTGTTCGGGAATGGAGTCCTGGTGGCGATCATTGACAGCGGTATTGATTATGCAAATCAGGCATTTCGTAATCCAGATGGGACCAGTAGAATTCTGGAATTGTGGGATCAGGGAATTCCGGGAAACCCGCCGCCGGGATATTCGATTGGTACACTGTATACAAAGGAAACTATTGATGAAGCATTTCGCCAGCCAACCCAGCGGGAGCAGTATGAGATTGTTCCAAGCCGTGACAGTTCAGGGCATGGTACAGCGGTGGCGGGAATCGCCGCCGGAAATGGAGCTGGCAGCATTGCAGCACGATATGCAGGTGTTGCTTCGCGAAGTCAGCTGCTCGTTGTAAAGCTGGGGGTGGCACAGACGGGAGGATTTCCAAGAACAACAGAACTGATGCTGGCATTAGATTATGTAATCAGGCGGGCACTTGCATTTCGTCTTCCCGTGTCTGTCAACATCAGTTTTGGAAATACATACGGATCCCATGATGGGACCTCCTTAGTGGAGCGATTTATTGATGATATTTCCAATTACTGGAAGAGTGTTATCTGCGTGGGAAGCGGAAATGAGGCGGCATCTGCAGGCCACACGGGGGGAAGGCTGCGCCCGGGGATAGAGCAAATAGTGGAACTGGCAGTGGGGGCAAATGAGCCGTCACTAAATCTCCAGATTTGGAAGGCGTATGTGGATGAAGTGGACATTTCCATTATCAGTCCTTCCGGTGAGCGTGTGGGACCGATACAAGAGATTCTCGGGCCCCAGAGATTTACATTGGGGAAAACAGAACTCCTTTTGTATTATGGAGAACCCAGTCCTTACAGCGTCCAGCAGGAAATCTACCTGGACTTTGTTCCTACAACGGACTACATCAACGGAGGAATCTGGAGAATCCAGCTCGTTCCAAGAAGAGTCGTGACCGGTGAATACCAGATGTGGCTTCCGAGCCAGAGCGTACTGAATGCAAGTACCGGATTTCTACTGCCAAGTGATACAGCGACGCTGACCATCCCGTCTACTGCCGAAAATGCAATAACGGTGGGGGCGTACGATTCTTTGACGAACACGTATGCAGATTTTTCTGGGAGAGGCTTTGCGACTCTTGAGCAGGGAGTGAGGAGCAATATTCTCAGGAAGCCGGATCTCGTGGCACCTGGGGTGAATGTTATCACAACTGCGGTGGGCGGCGGTTACCAGCCGGTCAGTGGGACTTCCTTTGCGACGCCTTTTGTCTGCGGGGGAGCTGCACTTTTGATGGAGTGGGGGATTGTCCGGGGAAATGATCCTTATCTTTATGATGCTGATATAATTGGACTAAGTTAGAAAACCTTAATAAACAAGGGGTTCTGCTTAGTCCAATTTTTATTTCATCAGATTTTCTATATCTGATACCTGTTTAGGTATGTAACGTTACAAAAAG
>JAQVCP010000112.1 GCA_028689735.1 Hespellia sp.
TGTATTTAGGAATTGGTTCAGATATGACTTCTTATATACAAAATAAAAAACTTGAAAAAATGAACATTGCAAAATATTTTGATGCAGTGGTTACCAGTGAAGAAGCGGGGCGAGATAAACCTGGACCAGAGATTTTTGAACTCTGTGCAAAAAAAGCAGGTTGCCAGGTGGAAGAGTGCCTCTTTATTGGTGACAGTGAAGAAAAAGATTATATGGGTGCCAAAGATGTAGGAATGCAGGCACGCTGCTATGCAAAATATTCAGGTGGGATAAAGGGGAAAACAAAGGATAATTTTAATTCTTATGAAGAAATTATGCCTCATATTTTAAAGCTTTGCACTGTGGAAAAATAGAATTAAAAGACTTTTGTGCAAGAAAAAAGGAGCTACGCACTGTTGAATTCAATCAGTGCGATAGCCCCTCTTTATCATACGAATGCGGAAGATGGGACTTGAACCCACACATGGAAACCCACACAAGAACCTGAATCTTGCTCGTCTGCCAATTCCGACACTTCCGCTCGCAAAAGCTATTCTAACATAGTTAGAAGGCAAACGCAATTCTTTTTTTTGAAAAAGTTAAAAAAATGGTTCATAGATAGCAATTTAAGCGAAAAACTTTAATTGACATATTACTGTGTGAATGCTATTATACATGTAAAGAAGTGCTACCGATAGACGGTTAGCCCACAAAAAATTGATTACAAATATAACCGCTTAGTTTGTGAGACTGGGGCGGTTATTTTTGTGATTTGCATCCGATTGTATAACCGAGTCCGAAAGAGGTCAGACATAAACTGATCACTGCAATCAGACCTTCAATGGTCAACATTGGCATCCCCTCCTTTAGCGAGATTTCCAACAGAGTGAATCTGGGGATTTCTATGTAAACAGAGGGTCACAGTCCCCCTGGTGAAGGACTAACCGCCTACCGTTCTGGTAGCACTTGATTTATTCTATCAGATATAGAACAGGTTTTCAATTAGTATTGAAAAAATTAGGATGAGTTATGATGGTTCATGATACTAATTTATTTCTTTTTTCAACCTTCTTCAATTTACCTTGATGCATATGGTAAAGATTATCAGGACAATTCAATTTCCAAGTTTCATATTCTTCTTCAAAAAAGAGTCTCTTTGGCAGTTTTCCAATCAAACAATGCAAACATAATATCTTCGTCGGAAATAAAAATCATATTACATGTCATATTTCAAATAAATCCCAGGCGATTTCCAAACCCATAGCAAAAGTCAATCAAAACACAAAATAAAAAATATTGACAAATACTTTGATTGTGATATACTTTGATGGTCAAAGTATTTTAAAACCAAAACAAATCGGAGAACAAAAATGATTGGAAGAATATGTGGAACGGGTTCTTATGCACCACCAAAAAGGCTGACGAATGATGATCTCGCAAGGTTCATTGATACCAGTGATGAGTGGATACAGGAACGAACTGGTGTAGTGACCAGACATGTAATAGAAGAAGATACAACGGTGACTATGGCAGCAAAGGCGGCAAAAAGCGCTCTGGAGGACGCCGGAATGGATCCGCAGGAGTTGGACCTTATTCTGGTCTCTACCTTATCATCGAATGTAATCGTGCCATGTGCGGCATGTGAAGTGCAAAAGGAAATCGGGGCAGTCAACGCGACTTGCTTTGATTTGAACGCGGCATGTACCGGATTTCTTGTTGCATACAATACAGCGCAGGCCTACATCTCAAGCGGCATGTACCAGAAGGTGCTGATCATCGGTTCCGAGAGTCTTTCTACGGTATTAGACTGGACAGACAGAGGGACATGTATCCTGTTCGGAGATGGAGCAGGGGCAGCGGTTCTTTCCAGTGAAGAGGGAATCTTACATCCTATGGTAACCCATTCAGATGGAACAAAGGGAGGCGCACTCAAGTGCAGCAGCCGCCATGTGAAAAACTGGGAAGCGGCTGAAGCAGCCGGAGATACACATCTTTTTATGGATGGACAGGGCGTATTCAGATTTGCAGTGAAAAAAGAGCCGGAGGCAATCCGGGAACTGCTGGAAAAGGTGGATATGACAGTGGACGAGATCGACTACTTCATTTTGCATCAGGCAAACAAGCGGATCATTGAGTCCGTGGCAAAGCGTTTGAAATGTGATATCGCAAAGTTTCCGATGAACATACAGGAATATGGGAATACATCCTCTGCCAGCATCGGAATTCTGCTGGATGAGCTGAACAAATCCGGAGTGCTGAAAAAGGGACAGAAAATTATCCTGGCAGGTTTTGGAGCAGGTCTTTCCTGGGGAGCAACCTTGATTGAGTGGTAATACCCGGTAAAACCGGATTACATAAAGTGAAAAATAATAAAACAAAAAACAAATTAAAAAAAGAAAGCGAGAACAAAATTATGTTAGAAAAAATTCAGGAATTAGTAGCAGAAGGTTTAGGAGTAGACGCAAGTGAAGTAGTTGAGACTGCAAACTTTAAAGAAGATCTTGGAGCAGATTCTTTAGATCTTTTTGAATTAGTTATGTCTTTAGAAGAAGAGTTTGGCGTAGAAATCCCAACAGAAGACTTAGAGCAGATCGCAACAGTAGGCGACGTAATTAAATACATCGAAGAACATAAATAATCAAAACAAGAAAGGACGCAAGGTGTCATATGAAAACAGAAGTAACCGAATTACTAGGAATCGAATATCCAATTATCCAGGGCGGAATGGCTTGGGTTGCTGAATACCATCTTGCAGCCGGCGTATCAAATGCTGGTGGGCTTGGACTAATCGGCTCTGGTGGCGCACCAGCTGAATGGGTACGTGAACAAGTTAGAGAAGCAAAGAAATTAACAGATAAACCTTTCGGTGTCAACATCATGCTGATGAACCCGGAGGCAGATAAGATTGCAGAAATCATCGTAGAAGAAGGCGTACAAGTAGTAACGACCGGAGCTGGTTCTCCGGAGAAATATATGAAAATGTGGAAAGAAGCCGGAGTGAAGGTCATCCCCGTAGTAGCTTCTGTTGCACTTGCAAAGCGTATGGAACGCTGTGGAGCAGATGCACTGGTAGCAGAGGGAACAGAGGCCGGTGGACATATCGGTGAGATCACAACAATGGTACTGGTACCTCAGATTGTAGATGCGGTAAGCATTCCAGTCATTGCAGCTGGCGGCATTGCAGATGGAAGAGGTGTTGCAGCAGCATTTATGCTCGGTGCAAAGGCAGTACAGATGGGAACTCACTTTGTAGTAGCGAAAGAATCGATTGTTCATGAGAATTACAAGAAAGCAATCATCAAATCCAAAGATATTGATTCGAGAGTAACAGGAAGAACGACAGGACATCCAGTCAGAGCAATCCGTAATCAGATGACAAAAGAGTATATTTCCAGGGAAAATGCAGGAGCATCTCCAGATGAGTTAGAGCTTCTCACACTTGGTGGTCTGAGAAAGGCTGTTGTAGACGGCGATGTAGTTTCCGGAAGTGTGATGGCAGGTCAGATTGCAGGACTTGTAAAGGAAGAACTTTCCTGCAAGGAACTGATTCAGAAACTGATGAAAGAAACAACGGAGTTACTCGGAACCAGATAATACCGCAATGATCCAACTGATAGGAGATAAGAAGAATGAGCAGAGTTGCATTTATCTTTCCAGGGCAGGGCGCACAGAAAGCCGGCATGGGACAGGATTTTTATGAACAGAGTGAAATTGCAAAGGAGATTTTTGAGAAAGCCTCCGATTTGCTGAAAATAGATATGAAAGCGTTATGCTTTGAAGAAAATGAATTATTAGATCAGACAGAATATACACAGGCAGCACTTACAACGACTTGTCTTGCGATGGCGAAAGTGGTAGAAGCAAGAGGTCTCACACCGGATATAACCGCAGGTCTCAGTCTGGGAGAGTATTCTGCCATTGCGATGGCAGGCGGGATGAGCATGGAGGATGCAATCACAACTGTGAGGAAGCGTGGAATCCTCATGCAGAACACCGTGCCGACAGGAGAAGGTGCTATGGCAGCAGTCCTTGGAATGACAGGGGAAGCAATTGAGGAAGTCCTTGCGGGACGCGAGGGCGTGACCATTGCCAACTATAACTGTCCGGGACAGCTGGTGATTACCGGAAAGACATCGGCAGTAGAAGCGGCATCCACAGCACTGAAAGAAGCGGGTGCAAAGCGTGTCGTTCCATTGAATGTCAGCGGACCATTTCATTCTCCAATGCTCAAAAGCGCAGGAGAGGAATTGGCAAATGTATTAGAGAGCGTGGAATTAAGCGAGCTTAAGATTCCATATGTCACCAATGTGACGGCAGAGGCAGTCACCGATATCGGTAAGACAAAAGCACTTCTTGCCGCACAGGTTGCATCTTCTGTGCGCTGGGAGCAGAGTGTCCGCAACATGATTGCTGACGGAGTAGACACCTTTGTAGAAATCGGACCGGGAAGAACTCTGGCGGGATTTCTCAGGAAAATCGATCGCAGTGTATCAGTATATAACATTCAGGCGTGGGATGATGTGGATAAAGTACTCACAGCCCTGCAAGAAGGAGAATAACTATGTTAGAAGGAAAAGTTGCAGTTGTAACCGGAGCGTCCCGCGGGATTGGCAGAGCTATCGCAATGAAGCTTGCCAGCCAGGGGGCAACTGTTGTCATCAATTATAATGGTTCCGAGGCGAGAGCCCAGGAAGTAAAACAGAGCATTGAGGAGAACGGCGGCAAGGCAGAGATCATGCAGTGCAACGTATCAGATTTCGCGGCATGCGAAGCATTTTTTAAGGCAGTAATCGAGAAGCTTGGACGCGTGGATATCTTGGTCAACAATGCCGGAATCACGAAGGATGGACTGCTGATGAAAATGTCAGAGGCAGATTATGATGCAGTCTTAGATACGAACTTAAAGGGAACCTTCAACTGTATCCGTTTTGTATCCCGTCAGATGCTTAAGCAGAGAAGCGGACGTATCATCAATATGTCGTCTGTAACTGGCGTGATGGGAAATGCAGGACAGGCCAATTATGCGGCATCCAAGGCAGGAGTCATCGGACTGACAAAATCCGTGGCGAGAGAACTGGCATCCAGAGGAATCACAGTCAATGCGATTGCACCTGGATTTATTGAGACAGAGATGACAGAAGTACTCAGTGATACAGTGAAGAAGAATTCAGAAAGTATGATTCCTCTTGGCCGATTTGGTCAGACAGAGGATGTGGCAAATGCAGCAGCATTTTTTGCATCAGAGGAAGCGGCTTATATCACAGGGCAGGTACTGAATATAGATGGTGGAATGGCGATGTAATTTCTCCTGCTTCTTTTCACACAAGAAACAGCAGGAATGATCAACTATGAAACTGGTAGAAATGAAGGAGAAAATATGAAGAGAAGAGTTGTGGTAACAGGACTTGGTGCAGTGACACCGATTGGCAATACGGTAGATGAATTCTGGGCTGGCATCAAAGAAGGAAAGGTCGGAATCGGACCAATCACAAAATTTGACGCTGCAGAATATAAAGTAAAGATTGCCGGAGAAGTCAAAGGCTTCGTGGCAAAGGAACGTATGGATTTCAAATCGGCAAGACGTATGGAGCCGTTTTCACAGTACGCAGTTGCAGCGGCAAAGGAAGCATTTGAAGATGCCGGACTTGATATGGAAAAAGAAGATGCTTTCCGTGCCGGAGTTATCGTAGGTTCCGGAATCGGAAGCCTTCAGGTTGTGGAGACAAACTACACAAAAATCGTGGAAAAGGGTCCTTCAAGAGTCAATCCGCTGATGGTGCCTCTGATGATTTCCAACATGGCAGCCGGCAACATTTCCATCCAGCTTGGCTTAAAAGGAAAATGTACGAATGTGGTAACAGCATGTGCTTCCGGAACCAACTGTATCGGAGATGCCCTTCGCGCGATTCAGTATAACGATGCAGACATCATGGTGGCAGGCGGTGCTGAGAGCTGCATCTGTCCTACCGGAGTTGCAGGCTTTACTGGTCTGACTGCACTGACGACCAGCGAAGATCCCATGCGTGCGTCCATTCCATTTGACAAAGAAAGAAGCGGTTTTGTACTCGGTGAGGGTGCCGGAATCGTTGTCCTGGAAGAATTAGAACATGCAAAAGCACGCGGAGCTCACATTTATGCAGAGTTAGTTGGATACGGAGCGACAGGTGATGCCTACCATATCACTTCCCCGGCAGAGGATGGAAGCGGCGCAGGAATGGCGATGAAATTCGCAATGCAGGAGGCAGGAATTGAACCTTCCCAGTTGGATTACATCAACGCACATGGAACCAGCACACATCACAATGACCTGTTCGAGACTCGCGCGATCAAATTTGCCATGGGTGACGCAGCAAAAGATGTTGTCATCAACTCTACCAAATCAATGATCGGCCATCTCCTCGGAGCAGCCGGCGGTGTGGAATTCGTGACCTGTGTAAAATCTATTGTTGACGGATTTATTCACCAGACAGTTGGAACCACAGAGGCAGATGAAGAATGCGATTTGAACTATGCAATTGGCGCGCCGGTAGAAAAAGAGATTCGCTACGCAATGAGCAATTCTCTTGGATTTGGCGGACACAATGCCACATTGCTTGTCAAGAAATATGAAGCATAGGCGGAAAAGAGCCACGGAGGAAGATATGAAATTTGAACAGATGGAACGTTTGATTGAAGCGGTTTCTAGCTCCACACTTACTGAGTTTAAGTATGAAGAAGATGGCGTGAAATTATCATTAAAAAAAGAAGAAAAGAAAGTTATCGTCAATACACAGCCAGCAGTTGAAACTGTTGCTTCCGGTGCACCGGTAACGCAACAAAATGTTGCACAAAGCAATGGCAGTGCACAGAGTGCAAATGGAACTGCCGCAGGTATGGCAGCTGAAAATAACGCAGAGGTCGAGATGGCAGGGAACGTTGTGACTTCCCCGTTAGTTGGAACCTTCTACACAGCACCTTCCGAGGATGCAGAGGATTTCGTTAAAGTTGGTGATAAGGTAGAGGCAGGACAGGTTCTTGCGATTATTGAAGCCATGAAGCTGATGAATGAGATCGAGACAGATTTCACCGGAACGGTAACAGAGATTCTGGTGGAAAATGGAGAAGCCGTGGAGTACGGACAGCCGTTGTTTAGGATTGCGTAGTACAATATTGACGGAAACCGGAGATTTCCCAGAGGCAGATGAGCCGTAGGGGACTTGCAGTCTCATATTTCAGAGCGCATAAGGAGAAAGAAATGAACAGATTAGATATCAATCAGATCAAAGAAATTATTCCTCACAGACATCCATTCTTACTAGTGGACTATATTGAGGATTATGAGCCGGGACAGTACGCCGTCGGT
>JAQVCP010000029.1 GCA_028689735.1 Hespellia sp.
CCTGCTGCCTTTAATTTATCTACAAATTCATATGCCTCTTTTGAAAAGCAGCCAATTCCGTAACGGGACGGTAATGCGGAAATCGGTAATAGTATTCCACTTTCTCTCATGGATATTCTCCCTTCCTTTGAACATCAGCCTATCTTATTTTACTACCTTACGGAAATTCTTCTTCCCTCTTTTGAGTACGACTCCTTCTCCTGCAAATGCTTCTGCAGGGAACATCGCCTTGATGTCTGTGATCTTCTCGCCGTCCACCGATACTCCGCCCTGCTGTACTGCGCGGCGTGCCTCAGACTTTGATGGCACCAGGCCGCTGGCAAATAACATGGTCAGAATATCAATCTGTCCGTCCTGGAAATCTTCATCTGTCAGCTCAGCGGTCGGCATATCTGCCGCATTTCCCTGGCTGAACAATGCTCTTGCACTTTCCTGAGCTTTCTGTGCTTCCTCCTCGCCGTGAACAAGTTTCGTAAGTTCAAATGCAAGGATTTCTTTTGCCTGATTGAGCTGGCTGCCTTCCCATGTATCCATCTTGTCAATTTCTTCTAATGGAAGGAAGGTAAGCATACGAATACACTTCAGTACATCTGCATCCGCTACATTTCTCCAGTACTGGTAGAAATCAAACGGAGATGTCTTGTTCGGGTCAAGCCATACCGCACCAGACTGTGTCTTTCCCATTTTCTTTCCTTCGGAATTCAAAAGCAGTGTGATTGTCATTGCACTGGCATCTTTTCCAAGTTTACGACGAATCAGCTCTGTACCGCCGAGCATGTTACTCCACTGATCGTCCCCACCAAACTGGAGGTTGCAGCCATATTTCTGGAACAATGCGTAGAAATCGTAGCTCTGCATAATCATGTAATTGAACTCAAGAAAGGTCAGTCCTTTTTCCATTCTCTGCTTATAGCACTCTGCCGCCAGCATACGATTCACACTGAAATGTGAGCCTACTTCCCGCAGCACTTCCATGTAATTCAGGTCCATCAGCCAGTCCGCATTATTTACCATGAGGGCTTTGTCATCGGAAAAGTCGATGAACTTACTCATCTGCTCCTTGAAGCAGTCGCAGTTATGCTGGATGGTCTCTGGTGTCATCATCTGACGCATATCACTTCTTCCGGACGGGTCACCGATCATAGCAGTTCCGCCGCCAATCAGAGCGATTGGTTTGTTGCCTGCCATCTGCAGACGTTTCATCAGACAAAGTGCCATGAAATGTCCTACATGAAGGCTGTCCGCAGTCGGGTCAAACCCGATGTAAAATGTTGCCTTCCCGTTATTTACTAAATCTGAAATCAATTCTTCATCCGTTACCTGTGCGATCAGGCCTCTGGCTTTTAATTCGTCATAAATCTTCATTCTTCTTCTCCTTTTCTTCCTTTCGCCACATAGAGCAATTTCCTATTACATAAAAAAGCCCCTCTCCTTAATCAAAAGGACGAGGGGCTTAAAGCTCGTGGTACCACCTTTATTCGCAAACAGTTCTCACCGCCTGCCTCAGCGAGTTCGTCTGCCAGTCCGTACTGCTGCCAAATATAATCCATCTTTTACAGACAATTCCCGAGAATTCTCCTTTAATGTAATCCGGCAAATCATACGCCTATCAGCGAAACAACTCCATACTTTAACGTGTACTAATCCGTCACAGCCTACTGACTCTAAAGAGTGTACCCTCTTTTCCGTTCGGTGTGAAGCTCCGAGATGTATTCATAACCGGTTCGTCCCGCACCTCTCATCACCCGGTTGCTTTCTGTCGGACATCCTCAATCACTACTTCTTCTCTTCTTCGCCTGTCTCTATCTATGTTGCATATTAACGCATGACAGGCGCACTTGTCAAGGACAATTTGCTTTTCAGGTCTATTCTCTCCGACACTACTTAAATCAAAGACTTATACAATGCGGTAATGTCTGCCACACTTGTATCTTTCGGATTTCCAGGTCTGCATGCATCGTCGTATGCTGACTGTGCAAGGAAAGGAATATCCTCTTCTTTTACGATTTCCTTCAAATCTGCCGGAATTCCAACATCAGAAGATAATTTCTTCACTGCATCCACTGCTGCTTTTCTGTATTCTTCCACAGACATATTCTCGGTACCTTCTACGCCCATAACCTGTGCAATGTATTTGTACTTATCTCCTGTAGCTTCTGCATTATACTCCATAACAGTTGGAAGAATAATTGCATTTGCAATACCATGTGGTGTGTCATAAAATGCTCCAAGAGGATGTGCCATGGAATGAACGATTCCAAGTCCTACGTTAGAGAATCCCATACCTGCTACATATTGTCCGAGTGCCATATCTGCTCTTCCTTCCGGAGTGTTATCCACTGCCCCGCGAAGTGAACGGGCAATAATCTCGATTGCCTTGAGATGGAACATATCAGAGAGCTCCCATGCGCCTGCTGTTGTATAGCCTTCAATTGCATGTGTCAGCGCATCCATACCGGTTGCTGCAGTCAGTCCCTTTGGCATAGAAGACATCATATCCGGATCTACCACTGCAATTACCGGAATGTCTTTCGGGTCTACGCAGACCATCTTACGGCTCTTCTGGACATCCGTGATTACGTAGTTGATTGTAACTTCTGCTGCGGTACCTGCTGTTGTCGGAACTGCGATAATCGGAACTGCCTTCTTCTTCGTAGGTGCTACACCTTCCAGGCTTCTGACATCGGCAAAATCCGGGTTGTTGATAATGACTCCAACCGCTTTTGCTGTATCCATAGAAGAACCGCCGCCGATTGCGATCAAATAGTCAGCTCCCGATTTCTTATATGCTTCCACGCCACTCTGCACATTTTCAATCGTTGGATTTGGTTTAATGTTCGAGTACAACTCATATGCCAGAGAATCTTTGTCCAGCACATCCAGTACCTTTTTTGTCACACCGAACTTCACAAGGTCAGGATCTGAACATACAAATGCCTTTTTGAATCCTCTTGCCTTTACCTCAGTTGCGATTTCTAAAATTGCGCCTGCTCCATGATAAGATGTTTCATTCAATACAAATCTGTTAGCCATTTTTACAATCTCCTTTTCTTTTTGAACACCGGTTTTCGTAAAAGTTATCTTTCACGTTTGATACAATTTTAACATTTTGTATTTGTCCGCTTCAAGTTACAAAGTCTTCAAAATGTAACATCTTTATAAAAAAATAGTGAAATGTCTTTATTTTTCATGACATTTCACTATTTTTTACAGCATTTCATTGATAATCACAGGAATATCTTTTGCAAGGTTACACGAATTCCACCAGCAGCTCCTGGAGTTTCACCGGAAGTGCCTCCACCAAAAGCTGTGCCATCTCCTCCGGTGTCTCCTTCATCTCCTGGATGGTCCAGTTGGATGTCATGGAAATGGAACCGCGGCAATACATCTCCAGCAGAAACCGGATTTCTTCATCCAATGGCTTTTGGGTCTTTTTTTCGATTACACCTGTATAAAAATGTAATATGTACTGGTAGTCGTATTCCAGCAGAGAATTAAAGTCCTTAGACTGAAATGCCGCCTTAAAAAAATACCGCTCACTTTTTATGAAATGAAACTTCTTGATCAACGCATCCCGCAAATTCTTTTTTTCTTTCATTTCCTCAAAGGAATCGTGCACCAGGATTTCAAAATACCAGTTGACCAGCGCATATTTGTCTTGAAAATGACGGTAAAATGTCTGGCGGGTCAACCCACAGTTCTCCACAATATCTTTGATTGATATTTTGTCTAAGGGATTCATTTTCATCAACTCTTTGATTGAATCTGCTAATTTATATTTTGTTCTGTCTCCGGATTCCATTCTTGATGCACTCCTTACGAACTATTCCTCTGCTACTCTGGATATCTATACATATTCTTCCCCTGAAATAAATACTTTTTTCAGAACAAGCTCCGAATCTAACAAAATCAGATCTGCTGCCTTGCCCTCTGTAACGCTTCCGCAGGTATCATAGATACCGATTTCTTTTGCCGGATTCATTGTTGCACATGCAATCGCAGTCTCCAGCGGAATTCCCATCTTTTTCACCGCCACGCGTATACAGTCCGCAAGATTCGTCGCGGAACCGGCAATGGTACCGTCTGCAAGCTGTGCAAGATTGCCCTTCACGAACACATCCTGTCCGCCCAGCGTATATTGTCCGTCCGGCATTCCGGCTGCGCGCATACTATCGCTGATTAAAATGACCCGGTCTTCCCCAAACATCTCAAAGGTCGCCCGGACAACTGACGGATGAATATGGACTCCATCACAAATCAGTTCTGCCCTGCATCTCTCACAATCCCGTGCTGCCCCGATTACACCGGGAGCTCTGTGGGTAAACGGCGGCATCGCATTGTATAAATGCGTCGCATGTCTGGCACCTCTGTCATAAGCCTCTTTCGCTGTATCATAATCAGCCGTAGTATGTGCAAGGGAAACCACAACCTCATCCTTCACCATATCGATGAATTCCATTGCCCCTTCCGTCTCCGGAGCGATGTCTACCAGCTTAATGAGACCTTTTGCGTCCTTCTGGAGACTTCGAAAGAGAGAAACATCGCACCGTCTGATGTGCTCTGCTGCCTGGGCCCCCTTCTTCGCCTCGCTGATAAAAGGTCCCTCCATATTGATTCCCACCAGCTTCGCCCCACCACGGTATTCGTACTGCCCCGCGGTCGACATTACCTTGTGCAGTTCTTCTTCCGCAATGGTCATGGTTGCCGGTGCAATGGATGTCACACCAATGGAAGCTTCATATGCTGCAATATTGGCAATTGCATCTGGACTTCCATCACACATATCATCGCCGACACAGCCATGAAAATGGATATCGATCAGTCCGGGTACCGCGTAAGCGCCACCGCCGTCCATGCATTTTTCGTTGGCATCCGCCTTTTGTGGGTCAGCAAATTTTCCATCCACAATTCTCACACATCCCTGTATGAATTCTTTTTTTTCGGTATATACAAGAACATTTTTTATGATCATAATTTTATTCCTTTGGAATCTTTGACAGGGCTGCTTCATCTGCAACTAAGATTACATCATTGTGAAGCTGAAGGATAGAACCTGGTACCTTCGGTGTGACAGGACCGAAGAACGCATCACGCACTGCGTCTGCTTTGTCCGCTCCGCTTACGACTACCAGAACCTTTTTTGCCTGCATGATATTCTTGATTCCCATGGTGTATGCCTGTTTTGGCACGTCATCTGCAGATGCAAAGAACCGTTTGTTTGCATCGATCGTGCTCGGAGTCAGATCCACGCAGTGTGTTCCTTTTTCAAAGGCATCACCTGGCTCATTGAATCCAATGTGTCCGTTGCGTCCCAGACCAAGCAGCTGAAGATCAACGCCGCCCAAGGACTGAATCAGTTCATCATAACGCGCACATTCTTTCGCCGAATCCATCTCCATTCCATTTGGCAAATATGTTTTCTCCAGATTGATGTTGATATGGCTGAACAGATACTCATGCATGAAATTGTAATAGCTCTGCTCTTCTGTACGTGCCAGACCTTTGTACTCATCCAGATTGACCGTTGTCACCTCTGAAAAATCCAAATCTCCTTTGTTGTACCATTCCACCAGCTGCTCATAAGTCCCGATCGGGGATGATCCTGTTGCAAGCCCTAACACACAGCCTGGATTCATAATCACCTGAGCTGAGATGATATTTGCTGCCTTTCTGCTCATGTCCTTGTAATCTTCTGCCGCATAAATTTTCATAATTCTTCCTCCTTGCATTGAACATCGTTTTTTGATTTTTTCAAAAAGTCTGTCAATTTTCATACTATAAATGTATCAACTATTTGCAAAGAAGTCAACCAAATCGCTTTGTCCGATTAACCATCCTTTTTGTCCAATCTAGTAAAAATCCCTCTGCGATTCCTGCACGGAATTGTATTTGATTTCCATCAGCATGAGACCTTGACCGGGCACGGTCACTCCTGCTGCCATCCGGTTTTTTGCTTCTATGATATTCCGGACCTGCTCCGGTGTGTAGAATCCTCTTCCGACACGAAGAAGTGTCCCCACGATGATACGAACCATATTGTAGAGAAATCCATTTCCCGAGATGCGAACTGTAATATCCTCTCCATCCTCAATAATGTCCAGCGATGTCACCGTACGGGTGGTGGTCTGTGCATTCGTCCGGATATTGCAAAAGCTTGCAAAATCATGCTCTCCAACGATATAGGACGCCGCTTCCCTCATCCTCTCGATATCCAGTGGATAGCTCACCCGATAGTGTGTCATCCGCTTCATCGGATTAGGAACTCTGGAATGGAGGATATGATATTCATAAGTCTTTTCAATTTCCTTCTGATACCTTGGATGCCACTGGGCAGGAACTTCCTCGGACAATCGGATTACAATATCATCCGGGAGCTTCTGGTTCAGGGCAATCGCAAAACGGTCCGCAGGAATCGTAGAATCTGTATCGAAGACAGCTACATTTGCCATGGCATGCACGCCGGAATCTGTCCGGCTCGCCCCGATGACTACAATCTTTTCCCCTGTCAGCCTGGAAATCGTCTTATTCAGCACTTCTTCGATGGTAATTCCGTTGGGCTGAATCTGCCAACCGCAGTAATTCGTGCCATCATAGGCAATCGTCAGTTTAATCCTTCTCACTTTTGTCTCTCTTTCCTTCATGCTGTTTTCTTCTGCCAAACAAATCAGAATATCCAGAGCTTAACTGCAACAAACCGTCCAATCAAAAATACTGCAATCAGATATCCCCAGGTCACTGCGTAAGCAATACGGTCACTGCTTCCATATACCAGCGGTTTCATCTTGGTTCTTCCGTCTCCGCCGCGATAGCATCTGGACTCCATCGCCATCGCAAGGTCATTGGCACGGCGGAATGCAGACACAAATAGTGGAACCAGAATCGGGATCATGCTCTTTGCCTTCTGCAGAATATTGCCGCTCTCCAGATCTGCCCCTCTGGCAATCTGGGCTTTCATGATCTTATCTGTCTCCTCCAGCAGAATCGGAATAAAACGCAGTGCAATTGACATCATCATCGCAATCTCATGTACCGGAACCTTAATCTTATTAAGCGGATGGAGAAGCTTTTCAATTCCGTCCGTCAGAGCATTTGGCGTCGTTGTAAATGTCATCAGTGAAGAACCCATAATCAGGTAAATCAAACGAATCGCCATGTAGACCGCCGTCCGCAGACCTTCTTCCGTCACTTTCAGCTTCCATACCTGAAAAAGGACATCCCCGCCAGATGTCAGGAACAGATTCAGGACCACTGTGATCATAAGAATCATGATGATAGGCTTTAATCCTTTCATAATAAACTTGAACGGTACCTTTGACAGCTTAATGACACAAAACAGAAACACTGTCGCCAGCGCATAGCTAATCACGTTTTTATTCAGGAAGAGAGAAATCAGAAAGAGCAAGGTGCAGACAATCTTCACTCTCGGATCCAGTCTGTGCAATATACTTTTTGCCGGGTAATACTGCCCGATTGTAATATCTCTAATCATGCTTCAAATTCCTCATTATCTCATCTGCCGCTTCCATAATCGTTGTGTCATCCGTATTTACCGGGAGCCCGCTCTCCGACAGTGCATGCATAATGTATGTCACCTGTGGCGCTGCAAGTCCCACCTTCTCCAGTTCTTTATAATGGGTAAAGACTTCCTTCGGTGCCCCGTCATACATCTTCTCTCCCTTGTTCATCACAATCAGCCGATCCACATATTTTGCAACATCTTCCATACTGTGAGACACCAGAATCACCGTCATCTCCGTCTCTTTATGCAAATGTGCGATCTGATCCAGAATCTCATCCCGTCCCCTGGGGTCCAATCCGGCTGTCGGCTCATCCAGCACAAGAACCTTCGGATGCATCGCCAGTACCCCGGCAATGGCAGCACGGCGCTTTTGTCCGCCGGACAGGTCAAATGGCGACTGCTTATAATATTTTTCCGGAAATCCGACCAGATTCAGCGCCTCTCTGGCTCTCTGCTCGCACTCTTCCTTAGACAGTCCTTGATTCTTCGGGCCAAAACAGACATCCGACATTACATCCACCTCAAATAGCTGATGCTCCGGATACTGAAACACCAGCCCCACCTGATTGCGAAGCTGTTTCATATCATAACCGTCTTCGTAAATATTCTTCCCCTCAAAATACAATGCGCCGCTGGTGGCCTTGATCAGTCCATTCAAGTGCTGAATCAGCGTGGATTTTCCGGAGCCGGTGTGTCCGATGATTCCAACAAACTGCCCCTGTTCAATCTCAAGACTCACATTCTTTAATGCATGTTTCTGATAAGCCGTATCGGGACTATAGATATAATTAATGTTTTCTAATTTAATTGACATAATGCCTCCACCAGTTCTTCTGTTCTCAAAATGCCCTTTGCAATAGGAAGCCCGCGCCGTCTCAGCTCGTCGGCAAGCATCGTTACCTGAGGTACATCCAGACGATACTTCTTCAGTGTCTCAACATCGGAAAAGATTTCCCGCGGCGTTCCTTCCATTACAACCTGTCCGCTGTCCATGACATAGACCTTGTCCGCATCAATTACTTCTTCCATATAATGGGTAATCAGAAGCACCGTTACCTTTTCCTTCTTCCGCAGCTCCTCCACGGTCCGGAGTACTTCCTTTCGTCCGTTAGGATCCAGCATCGCGGTTGGTTCATCCAGCACAATACACTTAGGATGCATGGCAATCACACCGGCAATCGCTACACGCTGCTTTTGTCCGCCGGAGAGCTTGTTCGGGGAATGACTCCTGTACTCAATCATACCGACTGCCTTCAGGCTGTCTTCCACTCTTTTCCAAATATCATCCGTAGGCACCCCCAGATTTTCCGGTCCAAAGCCCACATCTTCTTCCACCACAGTTCCAATAATCTGATTGTCCGGATTCTGGAACACCATGCCTGCCGACTGGCGCACATTCCAAAGTTCGTCCGGATCCTTTGTGTCCTTCCCGTTCACCCACATCGTCCCCTCACTGGGAACAAGAATCGCATTCATGTGTTTGGCCAGTGTGGATTTTCCGGAACCGTTATGTCCCAGAATCGCAATAAAAGAGCCAGGCTCTACATCGATGTTCGCCTTGTCGATGGCCCGGTTCTTCCCGATGATATTTCCCTCTTCATCGTGCTTGGCATATTCAAAAATCAGATCCTTTGTCTGAATCATTTCCATTCTATCTTCACGCTTTCTATTTGTTTTCACCGTTTTTATTTGCTGCTCTCTACTGTACTATTCGTGGAATTGCTGTGATTGCTTGTATTCACAGTATAACCAAATATCGCCAGCGCAAAAACTGCAATGATTAGTAAAATACGAAACCATCTTCCTTTGTTATTCATTGGTACCTCCCATTGTGAAATGACTTTCCTGATGCTGCTGATATCGTAGTCTAATTAGAGTCAATTATATATGGTATCGGTGATTTTTGCAACGTTAAGCTTCCGATAGTTCCCATTGTTTCAAAAAAAGACCAGTGCAAAATAGCAGAATCTGTTAAAGTGAATGATGATTCTCGCGAATCTGCTTTAACCGATATCCTGTCAAACGCACTGGACTTCTTATACGATTACATACCTGAGAAATATTCTGTTCTGTCTTTTTTATGCCCTTTCCGGCTCGTCATAATCTACTCCAAATGTATCCACCGTTACAGATTTCATCACCTGTGCCTCTAGTGGCTTGTCACTGAAGTCCGTTGCTGTAGCCGCGATCTTGTTCACAATATCCATACCTTCTGTGATTCTTCCAAATGCAGCGTATGCCCCGTCAAGATGCGGAGATTTTTCGTGCATGATAAAGAACTGTGATCCTGCTGAGTCCGGGTGCATTGCACGTGCCATAGAAAGTACTCCCGGGTCATGTGACAGATCATTGGCGAAACCGTTCTGGCTGAATTCACCTTTGATGTTGTAACCGGGACCACCCGTTCCTGTTCCGTTCGGGCATCCTCCCTGAATCATAAAGCCACTGATTACACGATGGAAATTCAATCCATCATAATAACCCTTTTTCACTAATGAGATAAAATTATTCACTGTATTCGGTGCAATCTCCGGATATAATTCAGCTTTCATCACGTCCCCATTTTCCATCTCAAATGTAACAACTGGATTTGCCATAATTATCTTCCTCTTTTCTTTTTTCTTCTATTGAATGTACCTTCGGTATTACAGATTATATTGTAACTAATTTTTCTCCATTCGTAAACCCAAAAAACAAATCGCTGCGTGACTTTTATGTTATAAATATATGGCTTAAGAGATCATGTGGACCTTTGCTGAACATGTTTTCTGTTTTAGAAAGCGCATAGAAATGTTTGACATACTGAACCGGAGAAATCATTTTTTCAATTTTTCGTATAAAGAATCTTTAAAATCCCAGATACGATAGAAGGGAGCCCGTGTCTGCACCTTCCATGCAGTTCACAGACTCCCATCTTCCGATTTTCTAATTGTATCCCGTTACAGCTTCGCTGTCTGTGAATACGTCTGTTTTGCTTCTTTCACCTTGGACTCCTGGGCCGCCGGTGTCGGATAGAACCCTCTTGAATGCATCATCTCAAATACATCCTGCTGAATATTGTGCTCTTCTGATAGACAGTGCAGCATGGCATTGCGTACCCCTTCGTGCACACATTCATTTGCAAATGTATTGTAATGATCTGTTGCACTTTTTTCTGATGCAAGTGCATCCCCTAAGATTTCTTTGTCTGAAAATAATGACTGCATATCGCTCCTCCTATCCCAACTGTGAGTACAGTTCTTTGAAATGTCCCTGGTGTTTACTTGCAATTCCCATAAATTTTTCTCTGATTTCCTTGTCCTGAGAGTGGTCCGCGAGCATCTGAAACTTTTTGATCAATAATTCTTCATCTGCAAGCAGATCATTTAACGCTGATAATTCTTTTTCTGATATTGTGTTCATTTTGTATCCTCCTTCTTTTCCATATTATTATTGCTCGATTCGTTTATATTATGTATGGAACCTTTTATATAGAGGCATTCATTTTTTTTATACAGACTTTCCCCATTATACTGACATGTTTGGTTATACCGTAAAGTGGACACTCAGCAGCTTTCTTCTGTAATCCATGATTTAGTTGGAATGTACAGAATTTTGAAAATAATTTGGTTACTTGCGACATTGAGAAAACAGACAGCGGACGATATACTTAGAACATAAAATTTAAGGAGGCTGTTCACATGGCAAGTTTATCATTAAAAGGAATTCAAAAAGTATATCCGAATGGATTTGAAGCAGTAAAAGATTTCAACTTAGATATTGATGACAAGGAATTTATTATCTTCGTAGGACCTTCAGGATGTGGTAAATCTACAACTCTTCGTATGGTTGCCGGACTGGAAGATATCTCTAGTGGTACATTAGAGATTGACGGAAAGGTTGTCAATGACGTAGAGCCAAAAGACCGGGATATCGCAATGGTTTTCCAGAACTACGCATTATACCCGCATATGACCGTATACGATAACATGGCATTTGGATTAAAGTTAAGAAAAGTTCCAAAGGCTGAGATTGACAAGATGGTTCGTGAAGCTGCTAAGATTCTTGATCTTGAGAAATTGTTAGACCGTAAACCAAAAGCTTTATCCGGTGGACAGCGTCAGCGTGTTGCTATGGGACGTGCAATCGTTCGTAATCCTAAGGTATTCCTTATGGATGAACCTCTTTCTAACCTGGATGCAAAGCTTCGTGTTCAGATGCGTATTGAGATTTCAAAGCTTCATGAGAGACTGGGTGCTACCATCATCTATGTAACACATGACCAGACAGAGGCTATGACACTTGGTACCAGAATCGTTGTTATGAAAGACGGAGTTGTTCAGCAGGTAGATTCTCCACAGCAGTTATACAACAAGCCAAACAATCTGTTCGTTGCCGGATTCATTGGTTCTCCACAGATGAACTTCATGGATGCAGTTGTAAAAATTTCAGGATCTGATGTAACACTTCAGGTTGGTCAGTATACACTTGCAGTACCTGCTTCCAAGAAACAGGCACTCATCGACGGAAACTACAATGGAAAGACGGTTGTTCTCGGTATCCGTCCGGAAGATGTGCATGATTCCGAAAGCTTCATTGCGAACTCACCAAACAGTGTGATTCAGTCAACAATTAAAGTTTATGAATTGCTTGGTGCTGAAGTATATCTTTACTTTGATGTAGAAGGTTCTCAGATGACAGCACGTGTCAACCCACGTACAACCCTTAGAAATGGTGACCATGCTACATTTGCTTTAGACATGGAAAAAACTCACATTTTCGATAAAGAAACTGAGTTGACGATTACAAATTAATGATTTAGAATAATAGCATAGCGCGGTGATGAAAAGGTTGTACTTTTATGTGCAGCCTTTTCATATACTTTTTTCTGACTGTCTGCTGAGACACCAACGATTGAAAAGCAATTGGACAGCAGAAAAGCAGTTGAACCACTGAAACCGACCAGACGATAGGAAATCCATTAAACCACTGGAAATCCATTAAACTACTGAAAATCCATCAAACTACTGAAAATCCATCGGACTTCAGATCACGAAAAGTCAATCGGATTATGGAAAAGAGGAATTTTATGACAGAAAGTAAAGAACTGGAACGTGCCATCTCCGAACTTGCGCACACAACCGGACTTCACATTACAATTACTACAAATTCCGATGAGGAGACGGAGAACGCAGTCTCGCAGCTCAGACAGCTTAATTACGCTTACAAGGAAAAGTTCAACAAGACATATTTTCTCCGTCAGGTGCTGCTTGGATATGTAGACACCTCTAATCTGAGTGAACGGTGCCATAAGCTGCACCTTAGTACCGACACTGACTTTGCTCTTATTTTACTGGAAACTAAAGCCGCATATGAAGAATATGTCCCGGAGATTCTGCGCCAGCTTTTCCCATCCATTTCCAGGAACCACGTGATAGCAATGGATCCCCATACTATCTGCATTCTTGCCGCCAATTTAGCGGATGACCAGATTCAACAGACTGCACATACTGTCGCAGACACCTTGAATGCAGAGGCTATGACCCCGGTTCATATGACTTATGCGATGAAACGGCTGGCACTTGCAGACCTTCCCAAACAGTACAAGGAGAGTGCGCTCACCCTTCAGATTGGTCGGATTTTCTATCCAGAAAAATCTATCCTTCCATCGAACCAGCTTGGAATCGGACGGCTGATTTCTCAACTTCCGGTTGCCCTTTGTGAAGATTTCCTGTCTGAGATTTTCAACAATCAGCTACCTTCTCAGTTTGATGAAGAAATTACCGCCACGATCAATACCTTTTTCCAGACAAACCTCAATATCGCTGAGACGTCACGACAACTGCATATCCATCGCAATACCCTGATTTACCGTCTGGAGCAGCTGCTCAAAAGCACCGGTCTGGATATTCGCAAGTTCGAAGATGCCATGACCTTCAAAATTGCCACAATGGTAATAAACTACATTCATACTAAAAAGGAGTTATAACTATGACCGATTCATTTTATGAGTTACTTGTCACTCGTCAAAAATCAGGAAAAGACCGCCTGATTTTCATTCTTAGCATTGGGATTGTCTTTCTTCCAATACTCTTCTTCATCATCCTTGGACCATTCACAGTGCTTGTTGTGGTTGCACTGGGTGCCCTTTCCTATTTTTTCGTCTGGTCCAAAAGAAATGTAGAATACGAATATTCACTGCTCAACCATGATTTGGAAATTGATATCATTTATAATCAGGCCAAGCGTAAAAAACTGACCTCCCTTGATTTGACTCAGGCCGAACTCATTGCCCCGCTGACATCTCATCGAATGGATTCTTACCGCAGAATATCTGCCACAGATTATTCCTCTGGTCAAAAAAATGATGATGTATTTGCAATCGTCATTTCTCAAAACCAACAGGTTCAATGTATTCTGGTGGAACTGGATGAAAGCATGAAAAATCATTTTGCTTCCTTCCTGCCGAGAACCTTCTTTAAAGATTAAAGGGCAACACAAATTTGAACACATCTATACAGCAGAAAAGAACGCCACGCACACTCAGAATTCTAAAAGAATCTTGAATATGCGCAGCGTTCTTTTTATTTTAGTATACGATCCAGGTAACTGCAGGCCGCCAGTGCGGCTACAGCGCCATCTGCTGCCGCCGTTGTAAGCTGTCTTACGTCCTTAGTCCGACAGTCTCCGGCCACAAATACTCCCGGTTTGGAAGTCATACAATCTTCCGATGCGAGAATAAATCCATCACCATCCAACCGAACGACTTCCTCAAACTCCTGATTCTGTGGAATCTGTCCCACCGCCACAAAAATGCCCGCCACAGGAATCTCCTGCTCTTCCCCGGTCTTTTTATTCTGGACGATGATTCCTTCCACAACGTCTTCCCCTTTGATTTCTTTCACAACGCAGTCTAAGACAAATTCTACATTGTCCTTTTCTTCCAGCGGTTTTACCAATCCGCTCTCACCGCGAAATTCATCTCTCCGGTGTACCAGATAGACTTTCTTACAGTAATTGGATAAAAATGCCGCGTCCTGAAGCGCCGTATTGCCACCCCCGACTACCGCCACCTCCCGGTTCTTAAAGAAAGCCCCATCACAAGTTGCACAGTAAGAAACCCCCGCACCGATCAGTTTCTCTTCCCGCCGCACCCCAAGGTGTCTGTGGGTCACTCCGGTCGCAATAATCACAGTTTTGCATGGAAATTCGCTTCCCCCAGCCAGAATCACCTTGACTCCATTCTTTTCCACGATTCCTGTCACCTTCTCAAGTTCAGTCTCTGCCCCAAGGGACATCGCCTGTTCCAGAAGATTCGTCGCAAATTCACTGCCGCTGACGCTCGCAATCCCCGGATAGTTCTCAACCTTCGGAGACGTGGTAATCTGTCCTCCGTAAGTCATGGATTCAAAGATAATTACCTTCTTCCCGGCTCTCTGTCCATAAATCGCCGCGGTCATGCCTGCGGTTCCCCCACCTATAATGCCAATATCATACATACTTTCTTTCCTCCCCCTTTAGAGCCTGTGTTTTCTTCCAAATCTGAAGCCTATCGTCTCTCCTGGGTATACGCCTTGATGTTCGATGCATTGGCCACCTTTCTGATTCCCGTCTCATCTACGATAATCAGGGTCGGTGCCTGCATCACTCCGTATTCTGCCGCAAGATCTGTATGCTCTTCCGCATCCACCAGTTCATAATCAATCTCTGCCTTCTGAAGCATCTTCGTTGCAATCTTGCAATTCGGACAAGTCTTTGTCGTGAACAAAAAAGTCTTCGGCTGCTCTGATGTCTCAGCAGATACTTCTGTCTCTGCTGCAGCTGCAGCCTTTGTCTTAATCTTCAAATGTGAGCTGCTGATATCATATACCTTACGCTCCTTGAATTCCTGAGTCTTACCGTCATTCCAGTTCTGAACCGGACGATAATAACCGGTAATTCTGCTGTATACCTCAGTCTTTCCACCGCAAGTCGGGCAAGTATACTGCTCCCCAGAAATGTATCCGTGATCCTTACAGATAGAATAGGTCGGTGACATGGTGTAATATGGCAGTCTGTAATTCTCCGCGATCTTCTTCACCAGTGATGCTGCTGACTGCCAGTTTGGAAGCTTCTCACCAAGGAATGCATGGAATACCGTACCGGATGTATACCGTGTCTGAAGCTCATCCTGAACATCGAGGGCTTCAAAAATATCTTCTGTATATCCAACCGGAAGATGAGAACTGTTGGTGTAATATGGTGTTCCACAGTCTTCTGCTGCTGTGATGATATCAGGATACTGTGCCACATCATGCTTTGCCAGACGATATGTCGTAGATTCTGCCGGTGTAGCCTCCAGGTTATAAAGCTCGCCATACTCTTCCTGATAATCAGAAAGACGCTCTCTCATATGATCCAGAACCTGCTGTGAAAATTCCTGTGTCTCTTTATGCGTAAGATCCTTTCGAATCCATTTTGCATTCAGTCCTGCTTCATTCATGCCGATGAGACCAATGGTAGAGAAATGGTTCTCAAAGGTTCCGAGGTAACGCTTTGTATAAGGATATAATCCTTCGTCCAAAAGCTTGGTAATGACTGTACGCTTAGTATGCAGCGATCTTGCAGAAATATCCATCAAACGATCCAGTCTCTTGTAAAATTCTTTTTCGTTCTCCGCCAGATAAGCAATTCTTGGCATGTTGATGGTCACGACGCCAACAGAGCCTGTGCTCTCTCCACTTCCAAAGAAACCACCCGATTTTTTACGGAGCTCACGCAGGTCAAGTCTCAGGCGGCAGCACATGCTGCGTACATCACTTGGCTCCATATCGCTGTTGATATAGTTCGAGAAATACGGTGTACCGTACTTTGCCGTCATCTCGAATAATAACTTGTTGTTCTCTGTCTCTGACCAGTCAAAATCCTTCGTGATTGAATAGGTCGGAATTGGATACTGGAATCCACGTCCCTGTGCATCCCCTTCTATCATAATCTCGATGAATGCCTTGTTGACCATGTCCATCTCTTCCTTGCAGTCTCCGTAAGTGAAGTCCATTTCCTTTCCGGCAACCAGCGCTGGAAGGTTCGCCAGATCATTTGGCACAGTCCAGTCCAGTGTGATATTGGAAAATGGTGCCTGAGTGCCCCAGCGCGACGGAATATTCACACCGTAGATAAAGGACTCAATACACTTTTTCACTTCCGGGTATGTCAGGTGGTCAGCTTTTACAAATGGTGCAAGGTAGGTATCAAATGAGGAAAATGCCTGTGCTCCTGCCCACTCATTCTGCATGATTCCCAGGAAATTGACCATCTGGTTGCAGAGTACACTCAGGTGCTTCGCCGGTGCAGAATAGATTCGTCCCGGAATTCCTCCAAGTCCTTCCTGAATCAGCTGCTTCAATGACCAGCCCGCACAATATCCGGTCAGCATGGACAAATCATGAATGTGGAGGTCTGCATTCTTATGTGCCTTTCCAATTTCATCATCATAAATCTCTGACAGCCAATAGTTCGCCGTAATTGCTCCGGAGTTGCTGAGAATCAATCCGCCAACCGAATAAGTCACGGTAGAATTCTCTTTCACGCGCCAGTCTGTCACCTTCACATAGCTGTCGACAATCTCCTTGTAATCCAGTACCGTAGAATTCAGGTTCCGAATCTTCTCTCTCTGTTTTCTATATAAAATATAGCCCTTTGCAACGTCTGCATATCCAGCCTGAACCAGAACATCCTCCACGCTGTCCTGAATATCCTCCACCGAAACCAGACCATTCTTGATCTTCGGTTCGAAATCAGAAGTAACCTTCAGGGCAAGCAAATCGATAATATCCGGATGATACTCTCTCTGCTGCGCTTCAAATGCCTTTTGTATCGCAACACCAATCTTGGCTAAATTAAAATCAGCAATTGCTCCGTCTCTTTTTGTAACTTGATACATGTTCTATGAACCTCCTTTTGTAATCGCACTCCAACGAAATCTTTATCTTTCTGTAAGATAAATGCTCTTCTTTAGACTATAATAGCCCAACATTCTCTGATGTGGGCGTCTGAAAATATTCTACCACTCTATAGTGTGATTGTCAACGCAAACAACAACATCTTGTACGAAACTCAATAGTTTCGTACAAGATGTTGTTATACACAAATACCCATAAATCAAGGCTTTGCACTATTATTCTATTCCCCGCAGCTCTGTATGAGGTACATTTCTTTTTACGATATTCAGTGCCTGCTCCATCACATCCTTCGTGTATCCACGCAATCCCGGGACAATCAAATCGCCGGAATCCTTGAATCCCTGGAGGAAATAATTTTCTTCTCCTTGAATCCATCTTCCAATCGCCGCAAAGTCCTCTTTTTTGTGAAATTCGCGTACCACAGTTGTCCGGAATTCAAAAGGAACTGTCCCTTTCTGAAGAAATTCTGCACTTTCCAATATATTGGATAAATCATAATCTTCAATCCCAATGGTTTTCCCGTAATGCTCCGGCGAATTCTTGATATCCATCGCAACGTAATCTACCAGACCAGCCTCTACGATATGAATCAGCCTGTCTGAAAAGCTGCCATTGGTATCGAGCTTTACCAGATAACCAAGCTGTCTGATTTTATGCAGAAATTCCTCGATATCCGGCTGTAAGAGCGGCTCTCCGCCCGTTACGCAGACTCCATCGAGAATTCCCTGCCGTTTTTTCAAAAATGTCATGACCTCATCCACTGAAATGCTGCAGTTCTCATCCACATGCGTCACCAGCGATGCATTGTGGCAAAATGGACAGCGGAAATTACAGCCAGCTGTAAAAATCGTACAAGCTACCTTTCCGGGATAATCCAGCAGTGTCAGCTTCTGTAACCCTTGTATGTTCATATGAGCTTACCTCTTAAGCATTCTTTGCTTTCTCCGTGCATGCCTTCATTGCTTCGATCACTGCACTTCTCATTCCGCACGCTTCCAGTACCCGCACGGCTTCGATTGTCGTTCCACCTGGTGAGCAGACCATATCCTTGAGCTCTCCCGGGTGCTTCCCGGTCTCCAGTACCATTTTTGCACTTCCAAGCACTGCCTGGGCGGCAAATTTGTACGCCTTTGCTCTCGGCATTCCATCAGCGACCGCAGCATCTGCCATGGCTTCAATGAACAAAAAGACATAGGCAGGTGAACTTCCACTTACAGAAACGACTGCATCCATCATCTTCTCTTCTACCAGTTCGTATTTTCCAAAACCTTCAAATATCCGGCATGTATCTGCCAGCTCCGACTCTGATAAATAAGAGTTATAGCATACCCCCGTCATTCCTTCACCAACCAGAGCCGGTGTATTCGGCATCGTGCGCACAAGCTTCACCGGCTTTCCAAACTGTTCTTCCAGCCATTCCAGCGTCTTTCCCGGTGCAATGGAGATGACAATTTTATTCTCTGTCACTGCCGATGCAATGCTTTTTATCACTGATTCATATAGGTACGGTTTCACTGCCAGTACTAATATATCTGCAAATTTCGCTACTTCACCGTTATCCAAAGTACCCTGAATTCCGAACTCACCCATCACCTGATTCAGACTGTCCTGATGGGATGTAGACCCCATAATATCTTCCGGGGAAACAACCTGCTTTCCCAATACTCCGCCTATCATCGCTTTTGCCATATTACCGCATCCAATAAATCCTATCTTCATCTATGTATCCTCCTGCCTTCTTGGACACCAGCCCCTCTCAAACTTGCTTTCAGCAAATGGGCTGATGCTGCATATCAAGTTTTCATAGAAGACTTGATACGACCCTTGAAATTTTCTTTTGAGTTCTATTATACACTAGATGTGGAAATTGTGTTGCTTTTTTATGGAAAAGTTATCTACCAGACAAAAATAAATCCCATCATATTGAACAATTTCAAAAAGTTAGATTCCAGTGGATATTCGCAATCCGCTCCGCAGTAAAACAGACTCTTTGAATATATTTTAGTGTCCGCAATGCCCACCACAAGTATGGGAATGGCTTCCGCAGTCATGATCCGCACCATGTTTTTCATCATGATGCGCGCATTTCGTATCCGGATCGTATGTGAGACTTCCTTTTAAGAAAGATTCCACCTGAGCGTCTGCATTGCCCATTGCCCCCGGATATAATTCAATATCAGCCTCTGCAAGTGCTGTTCTTGCACCACCGCCAATCCCTCCACAGATTAATACATCTACACCGTGGGCTTTCAAAAATCCGGAAAGTGCCCCATGTCCGCTTCCGTTGGTATCAACAACTTCAGAAGAAATCACCTTTCCCTCTTCTACCTCATATACTTTAAACTGCTCTGAATGTCCAAAATGCTGAAAAACCTCTCCATTTTCATATGTCACTGCTATCTTCATCTTACTGTCTCCTTTCAAATATGAAATCTGATAATTGCCGCCTCTAATCTGAAGGTTCGTCCCCTCTACCAGAAACCTTGAAATCTTCCGCCGTGCGTCTGTATAGAGTGTCTGTATCGTTCCGCGCGCCACCTGCATCTGTGCCGCACCTTCTTCCTGCGACAGACCGACATAATCAATCAGCCGCAGTGCTTCATACTCTTCTACACTGAGTTCAATCGTAGTGCACCCCTTGCTTACATTTCCCACCGGGGCAAA
This sequence comes from Hespellia sp., assembly GCA_028689735.1. GTDB lineage: Bacteria > Bacillota > Clostridia > Lachnospirales > Lachnospiraceae > Hespellia. Next base: position 20,104 of record JAQVCP010000029.1, read on the forward strand.
TCTGTCAAAAGACGGAAGTCTGCTTACATTTTTGCTTTTGCTTGGTCTAGGCATGGAATTTCTCCTCTCGATTATTGGCATATGCTAATTATTAATATACGCTCGTTATTGGCATATGTCAACAATATTTCTCATTATTGACCTTTTATTTTTTCTATTAAAATAGTAACTTGCTAATAACTATAAGCTTTATTATTAGCAAATAACCGCTCCCTTATGGATACCCGAATGTAAAAAATGCCCAAACACAAAAATCCCCTTATATCAGACTACCATAATACGGTCCTAAATAAGGGGATTGAAATATACATTCTATTTTATGATTTCCTGCACAATCGACTGCAAATGTTTGATTCTTGCCGATCTTATCTTACTTATTCGACAATGGAAATAAGGTATAAGTACCATCGTTTTTATATTCCGGCACATTCTTTTCGTCTACTGCAAATTTGTCAATGAACTTGTCTGCCAGCTTGCTCCAAAAGCCTCCTGTTATTTCATTCTTTTCTACATATTGTTTATGATTAACTGCTACTGCGCTCATATCATTACCTCCTGGAATTGTTCTTTTTTCTTTTCTATGAGTATAATCTTACCTCATGAGTTCTGCAGTTTCAACCGGTATACAGGTCTTTCTCTTATTTGCCGTTAATTTTTTAACACAAAGCTTTTTCTATTGTTAAAACCTACACAATCTCCTTTTCATTCTAACCTTTTTTATATAAAATGTTTATAATTTGGTAATAACCACCAAAATTCATTTGTTATTTTTGTATGTATTGTTAACGGTTTTAACAACATTTCTTTTCCGAAATAAACTGTCTTTGATGTCCTTATGCAGACGCAACTTTCTAAACACATTGGTATTTTCCATATACTGCTGTTTTTGTACGATAAAAGAGAAGTCCATTGCTGGACCTCTCTCTCTGACTTATCCTTCAATTGCAATATACTGCTTGTTCTCCACTGCCGGTTTTGCTTCCTTCTTTGGGACCTCTACCTTCAGGATACCATTCTCAAAGTTCGCCTTGATATCCTCCTGGGTGATTGCATCACCTACATAAAAGCTTCTCTGACATTGACCACTGTAGCGTTCTCTCCGGATGAATTTACCTTTCTCGTCTTTCTCGTCCTTGTTCTCCTCATGCTTTGCGTTGATTGTCAGGTATCCATCACGCAGCTCAGCCTGAATATCTTCTTTCTTATATCCTGGAAGTTCTAAGTCAAGCTGGTATTTATCCTCAAATTCCTGTACATCTGTACTCATACCTCCAGTTAAAGAAGAATTCGATAGTCCAAAGTCTCTTCGTCCGAATGGGCTCCTGAAAAAGTCATTAAATAAATCATCTGTAAAATTGTCTTCAAAAATACTTGGTACTAACATAAATCATTCCTCCTTCTAGAATATAAATCATATTATCTACACACCATAGAATCTGAACTTAGTCTGATAAGGTGTGCGTTGGTAGTTTCTCCTGTGGAAAAACTATCTCTCACAAAGGATTTCTCTTTTCCTTTGTTATATATGTTATAGCACACATGATTAGCACTGTCAATAGGTGAGTGCTAATTCTGTGTGAAAAATCTGTGAAGCCATTTAAATACTGATTTCAAAGTATCGTTTTGCATTTCTATAACAGATTCCAGAAATAATTCTTTCCAACGCCTTTTCGTCAGACGGGTACTCACCATCTTCTACCCATTGACCAACCAGATTGCACAGAATTCTTCGAAAATACTCATGCCTGGTATAAGATAAAAAGCTTCTGGAGTCTGTCAGCATACCTATGAAATTACCCAAGAGTCCAAGATTACCTAATGATATCATCTGATCTAACATTCCACTCTTGTTGTCATTAAACCACCAAGCAGCTCCGTGCTGTATTTTCCCTACTGCTGACGAATCCTGAAAGCATCCCATAATCGTTTCAATTAATGCATTATCATTTGGATTTAACGAATAGAGAATCGTCTTTGGTAATTCATTGTTGATTGCAAGCGCGTTCAAATACTGCCCCATTTCAGCCGCGGACGCATAATTTCCTATTGCGTCAATTCCTGCATCAGCTCCCAAATCTCCAAATACTTTTTTATTGAGATCTCTCTGGACTCCATAATGAAGCTGCATTGTCCAATTTCTTTTTGCATATTCTTTTCCCATTGCAATCATAAATGCTGTCTTAAACTGACAAACTTCTTCCTTTGTTAATGAATTTTTCTGAAGCCTTTTTGAAAAAATAGATGCAATTTCTTCTTTGCCAGCCGGAACATACATAATGTATTCTAATCCATGATCTGCTATTTTACACCCTCTCATTTCAAAGAGATTCATACGGCATGACAACACATCAAGCAAATCCTGATAATCGCGGATCTGAATCCCACTTACTTCTTCCAGACATTCCAGATAATCCAGATAATCTTCCTTTTCGATATTCATAGCCTTGTCTGGTCTCCATGTGGGAAGTACCTTCACCTCATAATCTTCTTCTTTTAATTTTCTGTGCCACTTTAAGGAATCCACAGGATCATCTGTCGTACAAATCACCTCTACATTTGACATTTGAATCATCTTACGCACAGTCAGACCATTTTGCAGCTTTTCATTACAGAGATTCCATACTTCCTCTGCAGTCTCGCCATTCAAACATCTATCGTATCCGAAATATTTTTTCAATTCCAAATGACTCCAATGATAGACAGGATTCCCTATTGCCACTTCCAAAGTTTCCGCCCATTTTTGAAATTTCTCTCTGTCTGATGCATTGCCTGTAACATATTTTTCATTTACACCGTTCGAACGAATCTGACGCCATTTATAATGATCACCCCCCAACCATACTTGAGTGATATTATCATAATGCACATCTTCATAAATTTCCTCTGGATTCAGATGACAGTGATAATCTATAATTGGCTGGTTTTTGGCATAATCATGGTACAGATGTTGTGCAGTCTCTGTAAACAGAAGGAAATCTTCTCCCATAAATTTTTTCAAAATTTTCACCTCTTCCTTTCCTGTTTTTATCTTTTTCATATCAAGATCAAATACTCTAACGATCCATCTCACTTTGCACACCTTGTTCTTCATGGTTTCGAATTACATTTTCAATTTCTTTTTTGTTCAGTGACGGCATATCACCCGGGATGGTGTTCTTCACGGCGCTGCTTGCATTTCCGTATTGAAGTGCATACTCACAGTTTCCATTTTCCATGAGCAATCCATACAAAACGCCAGCCACATAAGCGTCTCCACTTCCTATTCTGTCTACCACCTCAATATTGTGATACGGCTTTTCCTCATAGAAGCGTTTCCATTTGGCATCATAGATTACTGAACCAAAGCTATGCACTTTTGGACTGTGCACGGTTCGCTGGGTGGAAGCAATGACTGAAATCGGATAATCCTTTGCAAAGCTCTTCATAATTTCATAGACATCACCTGTCTTTCCGAATGTAAGTCTTGCCGTATCCTCAGAACAGAAAAACACATCTACGTAAGGAAGAATTTCTTCGATACACGCTCTTGCTTCCTCACCACTCCATAGGTTCAAGCGAAAATTCACATCAAAGGAAATGATTGCACCGGCCTCTTTGAATCTACGAATCATTTCAATCCCGGTATCTCTGCAATTCTTACTAAGGGCCAGTGTAATTCCCGATGTGTGGAAACATCTGGCAGAATCATATAATTTCTCTGGAAAATCCTGCAAGCTCACTTTATTTACAGAACTGTGAAGACGATCATACACAAGGCCAGGCTTTCTTGGATATGCCCCATTTTCATAATAATACACTCCAAGTCGTGCATCCTTTTCCTCATCATATACAAGGTAATCATCGCTCACACCACAAAATCTAACTTTATTTTTTGCAAAGGTGCCAATACTGCTTGACGGAATTTTGGAAATAATTCCAGTTCTAAGTCCCATAAGAGAAACTCCAGACGCCACATTTAATTCTGCTCCGCCTACCTGTTTTTCAAATGTTTCTCCACGTACGATTCGCTCATTTCCAAGTGGAGAAAGTCTGAGCAATATTTCTCCCAAAGTCAACAAATCAAATGATTTTTTCATTTTACACGCCTACCTCTGTACACGGCCAGATCCATCACCGCCCGCAAGTTTTTTTACTTCGTCAACGGTTACCATATTAAAGTCTCCTTCTACCGAATGTTTGAGACATGATGCCGCAACAGCAAATTCAATGGTATTCCTCGGAGAAAACTGATGCAAAAGAGCATAGAGCAAACCTGCCCCAAAGCTGTCGCCGCCACCAACACGATCCACAATATGCACATCATATTTCTTGCTAAAATAGCAGTCCGCTCCTTGATATAACATAGCCGACCAGCGATTATCATTGGCAGACAAGGACTCTCTTAAAGTGATTGCCACCGTATGAAATCCAAATTTTTCGGTCAATTTTTCAGCCACTATGCGATATCCATCCTGATTGAGTGTGCCAGTTTTCACATCAGAGTCGGATGCCGTAATTCCAAATACATCTGCTGCATCCTCTTCGTTTGCAATACACACATCTACATATTCACAAAGACTGCTCATCACCGTTCTCGCTTTTTCTTTTGACCACAATTTATTTCGATAATTCAAATCACAAGACACCTTGATTCCAAGCGCATTTGCGACTTTACATGCTTCCAGACAGATCGCTGCAAGATCATCATTTAATGCAGGTGTGATTCCAGTAAAATGGAACCAGTCTGCTCCTTCGAATATTTCTGCCCATTTAAATTCTGCTCTCGTAGCAGTATAGATTGATGAGCCATTTCTGTCATAAATCACTTTGGAAGGACGCTGTGATGCTCCTTTTTCCAAATAATAAATTCCCACTCGATCTCCGCCTCTTAAAATATCTGATGTATCCACGCCATACTTTCTTAATGCATTTACTGCCGCCTGACCAATTTCATGTTCTGGAAGCTTCGTAATAAATTTTGCATGAACACCGAAGTTCGCAAGTGAAACAGCTACATTTGCTTCTCCGCCTCCATACGTTGCGCCAAATGTCCCTGCCTGTACAAAACGCTGGTATCCTTCCGGTGCCAGACGTAACATAATTTCACCAAATGTAACAACTTTATGTGCCATAGTTTCCTCTCCTCATCCTCGAATACGTTTTACAATATCTGCCGCCTGTCTGCATAATTGTGTGATTTGCTCAAATTCGCCATTTTCTATCAAGCTGCTCTTTACCATCCAGCTTCCGCCACATGCAAGAATCTTGTCATTTTTCAGATAATCTACCACATTTTTTTCATTGATTCCACCTGTTGGCATTACCTTCAATGTTGTATATGCAGCACACATTGCCTGAATCATTGGAAGTCCACCCGATGGTTCTGCTGGGAAGAACTTTACCACGTCAAGTCCTAATTCCATGGCCTGTTCAATCTCTCCCGGCGTCACGATTCCCGGACAAACCGGAACGCCTTTTTGAATACAGTAAGAAACCACGCACGGATTCAAACCGGGACTGACAATAAATTTTGCACCGGCACTAACTGCCTGATCTACCTGCTGCGTTGTCAGAACTGTTCCTGCCCCCACTAAGAGTTCCGGATATGCCTCCGACATCACACGAATAGATTCCGCTGCTGCCTCCGTTCGAAATGTCACTTCCGCACAAGGCAGATTCCCATCAATCAATGCTTTTGCAAGTGGTTTCGCATCTTTTGCATCATTCAACACAACAACTGGAATGATTCCAATTTTTTGAAATTGTTCTAAAATTTCATTCATTTTATGGATTCCTTTCTTGTATACTTTTTCAATGTCTCTCTGACTGCACCAGCACCAGCAGTTAGTTCTATAAAATACTGTTCTACCAGTTCTGCCATTCCAATCTCATGCAGATCCACTCCAAATATTTCTGTATCCGAAAGAATCTCCTTCAGCACTTCTCTGGCATCAAAGGTCTCTCCAAGCTTCACCTCTGCTACGATCGGGCAGACACGATCTAATAATGGATCCGGACTGAGGTCAAACGGCTTCCCCTGATCATCCACTCCCATCAGATACCGCAGCCATCCTGCGAATATAAGCGGAATCAGTTTTAAATCATCTATATCCAGCTTAGGGTCAGCAAGATATGCTTTGATAGTTTCCCCATAGCGGATTGCCAGCTTCTGTGAGGTATCGGTTGCAATACGCTGCGGAGTATCTGGCATGAACGGGTTCGGAATGCGCACTTGAAGTACCGTATCAATGAACTCTTTTGGATCAAGGATTCCCGGATTGACTACAACCGGAAGACCTTCTTTGTATCCCGTGATCTCTACCAGACTGCGAAGCTCTTCATCTGCCATTTCTTCTGAGATTTTTTTATATCCAAGCAGACAGCCGTACACGGCAAGCGCGGTATGCAATGGATTCAGGCAAGTGCATACCTTCATCTTTTCTACCTTATCCACGGTCTCCCTGTCTGTGAACATCACACCGGCAGCCGCCAGATTCTCTCTTCCATTTGGAAATGCATCTTCCACCACAAGGTATTCACATTCTTCTGCATTCACGAATGGCGCCACATAACTTTTCTTCGATGTGATTACAGGTTCCAGCTCTTCTACACCATCCTGAATCAGCATTTCCTTCACAGATGCATCTGGTCTCGGAGTAATCTTATCAATCATCGTCCATGGAAATGTAACTTTTGTTTTATCCTTGATATAATCCACAAATCCATATTCGCATTTTCCATTTTTCGCCCATTTTTCTGCAAAAGAGAAAATTGCAGCAAAGAGCTTGTCTCCATTATGTGAACAGTTGTCCATACTCACCATGGCAATTGGTTTTGCTCCATCCTGATAACGGGTATACAACAGCGCTGCGACCTTTCCCATATAGCTTTTTGGCTCTTGAGGGCCGCGAAGGAAATCCTCCTCCACATCTGCAAGAAACTCCCCGTTCACTCCAACCAGGCAGTATCCTTTTTCTGTGATTGTAAAGCTTGCCATCTGAAGAGAATCCTTTTTGAAAATCTCTTGCAGACGCTGAAACTGCTTCTCATTTTCCGAATCCAGCACCAATGATTCTGCAATACTGCCAATCACTGTTTTTTCTACACTTCCATCTGCTTTTAATGTCACCAGAATACTGTATTCATCATGGGGATGATTCATCTTTTCTACGATCTCATAATCAAAACCTTCTGCAACAATGAGTCCCCTCTGCGTCGCAATCAAGCCTCGATCTACTTTCTGTTCATTCAAAAGACGTTCCACAATATTTGCCTGAAATGCACGAAAAATATTTCCGGCTCCAAAATGGATCCAATACGGGTTTTCTTTTGTTCTCTCAATCATTTTCTGTCTGTCATACTGTGGAAGATGATATCCCTTTTCTTCCCACTCGCTTCGATTCTTTAATCCCTCTTCACTTAATCTCATCTCTGCTGTTCTCCTTTCGCAATGGCCTCCCACAATCCATTTAAGTAGGTTGCCCCCAGTGCACGGTCATACAGTCCATATCCTGGCATTGCCACTTCATCCCAGATCATACGTCCATGGTCCGGGCGAACAGGTCCATCAAATCCAATATCGTAGAGTGCTTTCATAATTTCATACATATCGAAGGTTCCGTCGGAAGAAAGATGCGCAGCCTCTTCAAAGTTTGTTGGAGAATGAAATTTTAAATTTCTCACATGTGCAAAATGTATTCTCCCTTTTAAAGAACGAATCATATCTGGGAGATCATTTTCCAGATTGGTTCCATAAGAACCAGAGCAAAATGTTACTCCATTGTGCTTGTTGTCAACCATGTCCATCATACGATGAATATTCTTCTTATTGATGATGATTCTTGGAAGCCCGAATACGCTCCATGCCGGATCATCTGGATGAATCGCCATATTGATGTCATACTTGTCACAAACTGGCATAATTCTTTCTAGAAAATACTTCAGGTTATCAAATAACTTATCATCATTGATATCCTTGTACATTTCAAACAGGTCTTTTACCTTCGCCATACGCTCCGGCTCCCAGCCTGGCATAACTGTTCCGTTCATGTCACCGGCAATGGAATCGAACATTTTCGTGGGATCCAATGCGTCAACGGCCTCTTGCGTATAAGCGAGAACGGTCGAACCATCCGGCCTTACTCTTGCCAATTCGGTTCGTGTCCAGTCAAATACAGGCATGAAATTGTAGCACACGAGGTGGATGCCTTCTTTTCCAAGATTTTCCAACGTCTCAATGTAGTTGTCGATGTATTGGTCTCTTTCCGGAGCCCCTGTTTTAATTGCATCATGAATGTTCACACTCTCAATCCCGGAAATGTGAAGTCCGGAGGCCTCGACCTCGTCAATCAACGCACGGATTCTTTCTCTGCTCCAGACCTCGCCTGGTTCGGTATCATAAAGAGTTGTAATCACTCCTGTTACGCCTGGAATCTGCCGAATCTGTTTCAAGGTCACAGTGTCAAATTTAGATCCATACCATCTTAATGTCATTTCCATTTTTTTGTTCCTTCCTTTCTCTATATCAAATTCAGAACCAGCAATGAACATCATTCTGGTTCTGAAAAAGTCAACTATTTCTTATAATCAAAATCTGGAATCTGATGCCATCTTTCCTTGAAGTAATGTGCGGCCAGTTTCGGTTTACGATCTCTTGTAAACATTCCTTTCTTATTTCCCTGAACACGAAGTAAGCTCTGGCTTGTTGCAAAGTCCGCAAAGTTCCATGTCTGTTCACCTGCGACACAGGCATAATCATCAAAGACCTGATTGTTCATTTTGTAGTAATCCACCTGATATTCTTCTGTATACATCACCGGAGTGGTATCATGAAGCCCCATAACCGTATCCGCACCATACTCTGTGAATACCACTGGTTTTCCAAGTGCATCCCACTTATCAAGCTCTGCCCGTAATGCTTTCTCCGGTTCAATAAGATCCGGTCCGCCATAATACCATCCGTAGTAACGGTTCAAACAGATTACATCACTTAAGAGTCTGGTTACGTCCTTGTCCGGATCCGCCATCTGTACACTGACTAAGGTACATGGTCTCTTCTGTGGATCTAATTCCCTTGTCAGATCGTATAACGGTTTGAAGTAATCATAAGCCCCCTCCGAATAAGAATCCGGCTCATTTGCAATACTCCACAATACAACACAGGCATGGTTTTTATCTCGGGAAATCAAGTCTCGAATCACATCTTTATGATGAGCCTGCGTCTGTACGCCATGTTCCAGATCAAAGGTACTGACCTTCTGTCCGTTAAAGTTTGCCCCTCCTCCAAAGTCCAGATTAATACCAACTGCCGTTGTCTCGTCAATAACTACAATTCCTTCTTCATCACAAAGTCTCATCATCTCTTCGCTGTATGGATAATGACTGGTACGGAAACTATTCGCTCCCTGCCATTTCATGATAGAGATATCTTTTGTATTCATTGGGAGATTGATGCCACGCCCATTTGGAAATGTATCTTCATGCTTGCCATACCCTTTGAAGTAAAATGGTTTTTCGTTGATCAGGAATTTATTTCCGTCCACACGAACAGTACGAATGCCATATGGTTCTGTATAGACGTCTTCTCCGTAAGTTACCTGCACTTGATAGAGATATGCATGGAGTGGCTGCCAGAGTGTGACATCCTGTACCGTAATGGTTCCATCTACGCCATCGCTCTCTCCGACTTTCTTTCCTTCCTTGTCGAAGATTACAACGTGACATGGTTCCTCTCCTGTTCCTTCTACATGATAAAAAACATCCGCTGCCGTACCATTCACTTTGCTTGTAAGCACAATGTCTTCTATGTGATTTACAGGCGTTGTATACAAACGAACCGTACGTGTCAGTCCACAGTAGTTAAAGAAGTCAAAGTTTGGATTGTTTGCCGGTTTGTTGCTCGGCATTTCTCCCATACCTGCCATACCACCCATTATATTCGACTTTCCGCCAATGGGAAGTGTTGTATAATCAATGATATTGCTGACTGCAATTGTAAGGAGATTTTCTCCGGCTGTCATCTTGTCTGTGATTTCTACTTCAAACGGGAGAAAACCTCCTTTATGCTCGCAGATCAAGGCTCCGTTCAGATAAACTTTTGCCTCATGCGTGACTGCATCACAGCGAAGCATCAGTCTCTGACTTTTGACGATCGATGGAACAGAAATCTTTCTCTGATAGAAAACCCATCCATAATGATCCCTAAAATCAATTCCTTCTTTTAAATCATTGTAAGATGCTGGAACCGGCATTGTCATAGTGTCCTTCATTGGAGACGCAAACCATTTCTCCTCAAAGCCATTTCCATTATCCAGTTTAAAATCCCATACACCACTTAAATCACTTACAAATCTTGAATCTGTTAAAATTGGATATAACATATTATTTTCCTCCTGTCATTTTCATTATTTATTTGTTGTTTCTTTTTTCTAATAAAGCATCTGCATTTTTATCGACTGTTTTCTTGTCCAATGGATAAAGAAACTTCAGTGCTAACGCTAACAGAATAAATCCTGCTGCAGGCACGATGCAGGTAATGTTGTAGATTCCATCCACAACTTTTGGTTCAAATGCAGTAGCTGCCGTATATCCGATTACCGATAGCAGAACGCCTGCCAATCCTGAGGAACAGGCCTGACCAAGTTTTCTGGCAAAAGAATATACCGAATAAATGGTTCCGTCAGACCGTTCTCCTGTCTTGACTTCCGTATCATCTATAACATCGGTAATCATGGCCCAAATCACAAGGTTGAACATGGACATCCCAATCATTACGACACAGTATACTCCAACAAAAATATACATGTTATGTGTATGCAGGACAAATGCAACAATCAAGGCTGCAGCACTGATTAAAGCTCCAATGATGCCCAGTTCCTTTTTCCCGATTTTGTTTGCAAGTTTCACAGTAAATGTTGCACATAGCAGTGTGACCACTGTTCCACCCATCGTTGCAAGTGACAGTCCCGCTGCATTTCCAAAGTAGTTCGGATAAATATAAGCCCCCATATTTCCTAAAGAAAGCTGTGCTAAAAGAAGTAATAATGCAGCAACTACAATTCCGATTAACGAACGGTTATGAACCAATTCTGATATTAGTTTTCCAAAACTGAACTTCTGTGTTACCTGCTCTACCTTTACCCGTTCCGTTGTCATGTGGTAGCAAAGCAGATAGCAGACGACTGCTGCAATTGAACACACAAGCGCTGCAAGCATCATCTTTGTTCCCGATAAAACAGAATTTCCATCGGCATCGGTGTAATAGATCAGGAGCGGAAGTACCACTCCGATTACAGTACTTGCAAGTGTTGCTCCAATGGTTCTCCAGCTGGAAAGCTGTGTACGTTCTCCCGGTTCTGGTGTAATTGCGGATGCCATCGATCCGTATGGAATGTTGACCCCTGTGTAGCAGATACTCCCCCATAACAAATACGTGAAAAACATCCAGAAGACTTTAAATCCCATTGGCATATCCTGGAACCAGCTGGCATACATAAGAAACGATGCCAGAGCTACTGGACCGCACATTCTTCGAATCCAGGGTGAAAACTTCCCCTTTTTATTTGGTTTGCTTCGGTCTACAATCTGCCCCATTGTTACATCTGTAATTGCATCCACAAATCTGGCCACCATCATCATGACACCGACTAAGGCTGCGGATACCCCCATTACATCCGTGTAGAATTTGAGTAAAAACATGGATGAAAGAATAAAAGTAAAATCATTTCCAAAATCACCGAACATGTAGCCCAACTTATCTTTCATGCCAAACTTTTTTACTGCATTAACTGTGTTCTCCATTTTTTTCCTCCTTTTTTTGTGATTTGCTGTAGCTGCATCATATTCTATTTTTTCATTTATACGTTATGACAGTTTTCATCAGTTTTCGCACAGTTTTCATTTTTCATTGACCACAGGTAAATATTGTGTGATAATAAGTGAAAATTATGTAAAAAAGTTTTTATGAGATGGTGATCCAGGAGGTAATAAAATGAGATATGATTCTATTCTGAATTTCACAAGAACAGTACTGCATGAACTAAACATTCATACATTTGTTGATGACCTTCCATTAAAATGGGATGATAAATATGATATGCAGCTTAGAAATAATCTATTCAATTCCCGCATATTTGAAGACAGCACTTTTTTTATAAGCAATAAAGATTTCTTTGTTCCTAATACGATCAGCTTTCTGACGGATTCCTTTTATTGTGAGTATATAGGTCTGCTGCTTCCAGAGACTGATCCTGTTAAAGGTCTTCTGATCGGACCCTTCTCAACGGATATCTTTACAACGGGCAGAATAAAAGAATTATGCAATTGTCTTTCTCCTTCTAAAGATGCATACGAACTGCTTGGGCGTTATTATTCAACCATTCCTTCCGGTATTTCCGAGAACTGGCTGAAAGCATTACTCCGTTCTCTTGCCTCTGAATTATGGGAGACTCCTGAAAATTATGCTGCAAAATATTTTAAAAATGAACAAGGGTTTCCAACCGAATACGGCAAGGTACCTGTTCAGAGTTCGCCTGAAATCCTGAAAGTGATTGAAGATCGATATGAATCAGAAAACGCAATTATGAAATTTATTTCTCAGGGAAACTGGACTCTTGCAGAAAAGTATTTAAATGAAAATCCTACTTTAGTTTTAAATCAACGCATTCCAGATACATTGCGTGACACAAAAAATTATATGATTATTGCGAATACACTTTTTCGAAAAGCTGCAGAGCACGGTCAGGTGCATTCCATGTACCTGGACGAGTTATCTACAAAATTTGCAGCCAAGATAGAGGAAAGTACTTCTTCTAGAAAAACACAAGAATTGTATCGTGAAATGATAAAGAAATATTGTATGTTGGTTCAATCTTACTCCGTACGCAGCTATTCACCAACGATGCAGAGGGTAATAAACTATATCTTTACAAACATCTCAAGTGATTTAAGTTTAAACACCATTGCACAGGCTTTATCACTAAACGCCAGCTATCTCTCAACACGTTTTAAAAAAGAGACTGGCACGACGCTGACTTCTTATGTGAATAACAAACGCATCGAACAGTCTCTTTATTTTTTTAATACTACCGCACTTCCCATTCAGGATATTGCAAATATGTGCGGTATTTCAGATATCAACTATTTTACCCGCATCTTTAAAAAAAAGATGCAAATGACACCGAGGGAATATCGGGCTATGATTCAGGGAAATTCATGAATAAAATAACTTAGTGACATACTCCACCACTTAACTCCTATAATTTTGGAGGACTACTTGTTCAACAATATTGTTACTTTTTGCATAATTCTGGTTTTACAGAAAAACAATTACACTCATCTTTCAGAGAGTTCGGCAATGCAGCATTGCTCGGAAGCGTTACTGTATGCATAAATGGTGTACGCTCTGACAATTCATTCAAAAGTAAATAGCCTTGCATTTCTGTAAAGGTGTCTAAATGAATATTCTTCCATCATTTTATTATTTTTTATCTATAGATTAATTCCTTCGCCTGCTCAACCAGATCCGCCAGATAGCTGCCCATTGTTCCCTTTAGAACCAGTTGCTGGCAAAAGCCTGGGCGGTGTTCTTACGGAATAAAACTGTTCAATCCCTTTTTTGCAAATAAAAAAAAGCCCTAGAAACTGCGGTTATGCAGACTTCTAAGGCTAAAAAATTTAACAGGGGATGAGGGAATCGAACCCCCACCAAAGGTTTTGGAGACCCCTATCATACCACTTGACCAATCCCCTATAGTAAAAAACGCTACTTCATATTTATACCATAGTGGGGTCTTGCTTGTCAATATTTTCTTATTTTAATTACTGTCTCTAATTGTTGTTATGTTGTCTCTAATTGTTAACTCCATGGTGCGCGTCATAGCTGCTTCTATCCAGAGCCTTGAACGCATATCCCATTGACTGATAATGCTCAATAATTGTCGGAAGAGCATCTACCGTAGATTCTTTTGAATTTGCATCATGTGACAAGAATACCAGGTTGTTTCCATCCCACGCAGTTCCCTGATCTATTAATTCCGCAGTAGAACGAACGGCACCATCACCGGAGCTGCTGTTCCAGTCATAATACTGGTATCCACGGTTCTGAACCTCCTGCACAAGTGTAGACATGATGCCGGATGAATACTCTGCTGAAACAGTGTTCGAGGACCCGCCAGGAAACCGGATAAAACACGGCACATAGCCAATCTGCTGCTGTACGAGCTGACCAATGGCATCCAGATCACTGAAATATGCGTCCACAGATGCATAAACAGCTCCATAATCATGAGAATACGTATGTAAGCCAATTGTATGCCCTTTATCATATGCTACTTTAATCATGTTCGCATAGTCTGGATTAATATTGGTAACGAAAAATGTTGCCTTTGCGTTATATCTATCCAAAATATCCAAAACTGCCTGTGTATTGCTTGACGGACCATCGTCAAAAGTAAGATAGACGACTTTCTCCTCAGTCTCTGTGTCTGACCCTACCGACACCCCGGGCGAAACAGCATAGCCAGCTCTGTCATCTGTCACTTCCTCCGGCTTCGTCTCCTCTTCATTCTCCTTTGTCCCTTCTGTTGTATCTGCTTCATCCAGATTCACTGCAGTGACCTTTTTGGATGACGCCTCGCTTTCTGTCTTTTTACCGGATACTGTTTTCACAATAATCGTTCCGGTAATTGCAATCACTACAACTGCTATCGTGGCAATTAGAATCAACTGTCTGCGAACCTGCTGCTGTCTTCGCTTTTTATGACTGCTGCTTTCTGATTTTCTATTTTGTTTCTTTTCCTGTGGCATAGCATCCTCCCCCTTATTGTACTTTATGCTCTAATTTTTTGTTTAAACACTATTATTATACATTATATAGAAGAAAAAGTAACCTGAAAATACCAATTACTTTTATTCCTATATGTTTTACTTCTTGGCGCATAACCTGCCAGCAAGTGTCAAGTTTTCGTGTGAACAGTAACAAGAATAACTCTATAATTAAAAAAAGCGAGGCAGTCAAATACCACCCCACTTACTATATTTTATATACCTTCAAAACTTCATACAAAGATTGTTTTTCATCCTTTTACCTATACCATGCTTTGGTTATGCCCTCGACCTATTAGTAACAGTCAGCTCCATGTGTTACCACACTTCCACCTCTGCCCTATCTA
>JAQVCP010000113.1 GCA_028689735.1 Hespellia sp.
CTTGCCTTTTCTCCCATGATTTTGCAGCTTTCTTTATCTTCGTAAAGATTGGTAATTGCGTTCATCAGTATATCTGCATCCTCAGGCATGATATTGACTCCAAAACCATCCTTTTCCACCTTTGCCCGAAATTCAGGACTCATGCATGTATTAATCATTGGTTTGCCGGCTGCAAGATAATCTCCAATTTTTGTCACGATACTCTGTGGAGCTTTTTTCACAAAAGAATTCACGAGCACATCGGACTTTGCCAGATATGCTGCCATTTTGGGATATGGAGCATATCCAACGAATTCAACATTAAAGCACTGTAACTGTCTCGCAAGCTGTTCCAGCTCGTCTTTCAGCGGGCCACCACCCAGGATCTTAATCCTAATATCTTCTTTGCCGTACGCCATAAGTTTCTCTGCTGTCAGTACCATCGTTCTGATATCATAACTTGTGCCTATTGTACCTGCATAAGTAACCCAGAATTCACCTGCTTCTTTTACGATTGCTGAGTCAAATTCTCTCACTCCTGCATCAAATTCCACCAATTCATTCCCCACATAGACGGTTTCTCTGGGAACATCCAGCTTCTGATTCTTCAGCGGTCTGTCCCTGTACTCATCTGACGTCCCAATAATTCCGGATACCATAGAATACACTTTTTCCGCATCTCTCTGAAGTGGATGGAATACAATGTCACTGACAACAGGGATATCAATAACCATTCTCATTGCTTCTGGCCAGAGATCGTTCACATCCGGGACAAATGGAATCTGATGATCACGGGCAAATTCTGCTGCTGCAAGTGCAACATCATTGGGCGGTATCTCGCAATAGATCAAATCATAGTCGCCCTTTTCTTCCAGCATCTTTTTCAAATTCTTCGCCGCTGTGGCATGACTCTTGATTCTCGCCAGATCAATATTCTTCTTATATCCCGGTTCCTGAATAAATCTGAGATGAAATGTGTATTTTCCCTCATCTATCTCTTTTCGAATCACATCCATATCCCGCTGGGCTTTTTCCCAGTGCTGAAAAGACGAAGTAATCAGATCCACTTCATATCCTGCTTTTACAAGAAATTCCGAAATGTAACGAAATCTCGTATATCCTTTTTCATTGTTAAGCTTAACGCCCATGGTAATGACCGCTATTTTTTTCATGATGTTCTCCTATCTCATTTCATTTTCTTCATCAATATGATGACTTCAGATTGTAATTCACAGTACTATTTGATAACTGCAACAACTGTCCTAACCATGACTGATAAATCGTGAATCACACCAGTCTTTTCTATATCTTTTAGGTTGTACTTCATCTTTTCTGGAAGAACTCTGTTCATATAGACATCATCTGTTGATTCGCCCAGGGAAGTATACTTCTCTAAAATCTCATCTTCATCTTTGTACTTAATGCTTCCCGTTGATGTGAGTCCGGCCGGCAGTAATAAGGTCGCCATCATCTCGGGGGTATATCTATCCACATACTTCTTCACTTCCGGTCTTGTTCCTACAAACGTCATATCCCCAGACAGAATATTAAATACTTGTGGAATCTCGTCCAATCGCAGCTTTCGCAGTCTCGCTCCCACTCTGGTGATGCGACTGTCACTTCCAACTGTCACCAATGGACCTTGCCGGTCCGCATTGTTTACCATAGTCCGGAACTTGAAGATTCTATAAATCCGTCCATACTGAGTTATTCTCTCCTGCCGATAGAACACGGGACCTTTACTGTCAAGCTTAATTGCGATTGCAAGAAACAGCATCACTGGAGAGAAAAGTATGGTAAAAAAAGATGCAAGAAGCAAATCCAGTATGCGCTTCATGTGCAGACTGGCTCGCTTCTTGCATAATATGTGAAAATACGGCTTTACTTCATCTATCTGTAACTGCGGCGGTAAATCTGACCACTTTTTTATCATAATATCCAACCTGCCTTATTAATAGTAGAGTTATTATAACATAAAGCAGCCTTTTTTCCTACCCTTCACCCTATCTAAAAACATAAATAAAAACGTCAACCACTTTTCTAAAATCCCAGTCGAAACAGTCTATTTTAAAATCTCCGTAAACTTCTCTATAACATATTCCTGCTCTTCATCTGTCAGCTTTGTGTGAAGTGGCAATGTTATTTCATTTTCAAATTGATGATATGCATTTGGAAAGTCCGCGATATCAAAACCAAGATTCTTATAAGCTGTCATCATCGGGAGCGGTTTGTAGTGTACATTTGTCGCAATTCCTGCCTCGGCCATCTGTGTAATAACGTTGTTTGTTTCTTCCCTGTTCTTCCCGAGAAGGCGCACCATATAAAGGTGTCCACTTGATCTGTGATCTGGGCCAAAATGATCAAGGACATCCACATTCAATTGCTCACATGCTTTATTATATCGATGAATCAGATTCTCTCTTCTCTTTAGAAGCTCTGGATAACGCTTAAATTGTACTAATCCTATGGCGGCAGTTATGTCCGTCATATTGCACTTATAAAGCGGTGCCATAATATCATACTCCCAGGATCCGGCTTTATCTTTTGCCAATGCATCTTTCGACTGTCCGTGAAGAGAAAGCAGCATGTATTCATTATATACTTCTTCATCCTGAAGGCCCGGCAGCTGTCTCCAGACCACTGCTCCACCTTCCGCTGTGGTAAGATTCTTCACTGCGTGGAACGAGAAGCTGGTAAAGTCAGCAATCTCCCCGCACATCTTCCCTTCCATCTGCGCTCCGAATGCATGAGCTCCATCCGACAGCACTAAGATTCTCCCAAGTGCTCGCTGTTTCTTATTGTTTGGATGGAAAAGATTCCTCTTTGCTTCTGCAATCTGGTAAATCCGGTCATAATACGGATAAACAATTCCTGCAATATCTACACATATAATTGCTTTTGTCTTTTCCGTAATGGCTTTCTCAACTTTTTCCGGATCCATGTAATAAGAATCCGGGAGTGTATCAACCAATACCGGAACCGCCCCTACATGACAGATAATACTGCAGGAAGCCGTATACGTATAAGCCGTTGTAATCACTTCATCTCCTGGACCTATCCCCATAATCCGCAGGGTAAGTTCAAGACATGAAGTTGCTGAGTTCAATGCAACTGCTTTGTTTGTGTTACAATACTCAGCAATCTTTTCTTCGAATTTTTTTGTTCTTGGTCCTGTTGTGATCCAGCCACTTCGGAGTGCATCTGCAACTTCACGAATCTCTTCTTCTGTAATATCTGGGGGTGAAAATGGAATATTCATAATCAACTCTTCTTTCTGTCTTATTTCATACTTCTATCTTACTTGATATCATCGTTATCCGCAATGCCTTGTTTCAAAAAATCAGCAGGAAGTTCACTTCTAACGTCGGGGAATTCATCCTGCCATTCTTCCTGAAGCTTCTTATCCCTAAGAACATCCTCTTCTCTCAGATGATATGTTGGAACAATCTTATGAACGATTTTCTTCATCTCATCTGTTTCTGCATAAGCTTCCTGATATAATTTAGATAAATCAGCCAAAAATTCTTTTTCGTCAAATTCAATCGGCTTTCCAATGTGAATCAGCTCATTATCGGTATTCTGCAATCCCTCTTCACTCATTAACAATTCTTCGTACAGTTTCTCCCCTGGCCGCAGACCAGTATATTTTATTTCGATATCTGTTCCAAGCGCATACCTCGACAGACGAATCAGGTTTTTGGCTAAATCAACGATTTTCACGGGCTGGCCCATATCCAAAATGAAAATTTCGCCGCCCTTTGCGCTGGCTCCTGCCTGAAGTACCAGCGATACCGCTTCCGGAATCGTCATAAAATATCTGATAATATCCGGATGGGTCACTGTAACCGGACCTCCAGCTTCGATTTGTTTCTTAAAAAGCGGGATAACACTTCCGTTGCTTCCTAATACATTTCCAAATCTTACCGCTACATATTCTGTCTTGGAATGATTGCTAAAGGTCTGAATAACCATCTCGCACATTCGTTTGGATGCACCCATAATATTGGTAGGATTTACTGCTTTATCCGTTGAAATCAGAACAAACTTTTCCGCACCGTACCGGTCTGCTGCCAGTGATACTTTATAGGTTCCAAAAACATTGTTCTTTATCGCTTCATTCGGGCTGTCTTCCATCAACGGAACATGCTTGTGCGCAGCTGCATGATAGACAATGTCAGGACGGTATTTTGCAAAGACGCTATTTACTTTCCGGCCGTTCCGAACTGATCCAATTAAAACCACCAGGTCTAGATAAGGGTACTTTCTCTTCAGCTCCTGTTGTATATCATATGCATTATTTTCATAGATATCAAAAATAATCAGCTTTCGTACCCCGTTTGCTGCAATCTGACGACATAATTCACTGCCAATACTTCCACCGCCACCTGTTACCAACACTACTTTGTCGGATACATAGCGTCCGATTTTCTCAAGTGTGATTGGAATCGGATCTCGTCCAAGTAAATCTTCAATCTCCACGTTGCGGAGCTTAGACACACTTACCTCTCCATTCACCAACTGATAAACACCCGGAAGAATCTTGAGTTCACATCCATCCGCCTGCTGACAAATCTGGATGATTGTCTGTATTTCTCGCTTATTCGCACTCGGAATTGCAATAATAATCTCTGTGATTCCATATTTTTTAACATTGGCAAGAATTGTATCTCTTCCACCGACAACCTTCACTCCATGAATGAATGTTCCCTGCTTCCTCGGATTATCATCAATAATGCAGCAAATCTTCGCGTCCAGTTCAGCACTAAGCTCCAGTTCTTTCATCACTACATTGCAGGCTTCCCCTGCTCCAATAATCATTGTATATCGTACATGTTTGCCATGAATGTTTCCTCGATACAGCAAACGCACAAGACGATAGCTGAAGCGGCTCACGCACGTGAGCAAAAACAATGAAGTAATATAAATCATAAAATAACTTCTATAAATTGTCTTATAAGTAACAAAATAAAGCAATGCACTGAACACAAGTGATGCCGCACAGGCTTCTATTACATAGAGCAGTTCCTGTATACTCGCAAATCTCCAAAGACTTGTATATAACCGAAAAAAGGCAAATATCAATACCGTTATTACAGTATTGATAAGTGCCACATCTTTTACGGACGTCAGATATTCTATAGGGATTTCTTCCGCTTCCATGTTGAAGCGAATCCACAACGCCAGAAATGAGCTGGCGTTGATGAATACGATATCTAGTAATAATAGTATAATTTTATATACAATGGATAAATCCACTTTTTTAGCTAATGACTTCATAATGTCTTCTCCCAATAGGTTCTATTCGGTGGTCGATGTACCGCCTTCCAGAACATCCCCATTGTGGACAGACTGGATTGCCGTCTGGATAGCAGACACAGAAGCCTCATCCGGTTGTGTTACGTACAGTGGCTGGCCAGCATACGAATAGCAGTACTGTGAGTCGCCTGTTCCTTCCGCCGCCATCGACACAATGTTCCATGACGGATTGCTTCCCAACTGTGTCTTTACTAATTCCTGAATCTGATCCATAGACATATTCGTATCCACATTGCCACTCACGCTGTTAATGATTCCATTGGCATTAACTAACATCGTAGGTGATACCATTTTCTTTATCATAGCCGTAATTACCGCCTGCTGATCTTTTCCTCGCTGATTGTCTCCATTCGGCACGTTCTGTCTCTCTCTTGAAAATGCCAGTGCCTGTTGTCCGTCAAAATGGTTTATACCTTGTTCAACATTCATCACTAACCCGGAATCTGCACTTGTTGTAAATGCATATTCTGAATTCACATCAACACCACCCAATGTATCCACAATATCTACAAGGGATGTAAAATTCACCCTGGCATAAAAATCAATACTGGTATTATACAATTGTTCCAGAGTTGTCATAGATGCATCTACGCCATATATTCCGGCATGAGTCAGTTTATCCTTCTGATCCCCTGAAATTCCCGGAAGGACCACATAATAATCTCGTGGTGTAGTTACCAGTAAAACCTGGTGAGAAGTAGGGTTAACAAATGCAATGATATTCACATCACTTCGGCTGTTGGTTTCTATTGCTCCATAGACATCTATTCCGCTGATGTACACTGCAAAGGTGTCATCTACCGCTACTTCCTGTGCTGAAGTATCCACGTCTGTCTTAATCTCATAGGAATAGATCACCTTAACGTCATCACTGTATCCCTCATATGCTTCTTGAAGAATGCCTGTATATCCTTCGTTATAAACAATGGCCTGTACACTTCCGTCTTTGAGTGCTGCTGCCTGCTCACTGAGACCTGCAAGCTCTGTAACTGTCACATCACTTCCAAGTTCTTCGTTGATGGAAGAGACCGCTTTTTTCACATCGTCCCCCTTCATCGCATACTGCACACCAAAATTATAACTCTTGGCATCCGTGATACTCTCCGCTGCATCATCTGCTTTGACTGCAACGACCATTTTATCTAATTTGTAAGAACTTCCACTAATTTTTTTCACGGCTCCATGCGCTTTTAGTACGTAGAACGAACCAATGCAGAGTACGAAAATCATAAATACACTAAACACCTTACCGGCAATTGCATTTTTCTTAGACACCATCTGGCTCACCAAAGAAATAGCAAATAATAGCAGCAACACAACACCAATTACCGCCATATATAATCCTGGAAGCATATTAAGATAAGTCAATGCTCCAATAAAAACCAGGGATGCTGCCATCTGTAATACTGCCAAAACAATACCTGCAGTCTTGCTGATATTGTTTTTCTTGCTTTTCTTTGAAGGGGGCCTCTTCGTCCCATTTTTCCCGGAATTCGGACTCACTCCACTTCGTCTTCTCTCTGAATCTCCATTAGCCCTCTCCGCTGCCTGCTTTTTCTTCCTGCGAAGTTTACGCTGATATTCACGGCGTTCATCATCACTCATATAGTCCATTCGACCCATGATCACACTCTCCTCATTTGTTTTTTCTATTTTGTATTCTTCCTTTGCTTCTGTCAAACGGATATGATATTCTCAAATCCGCTTTCTTGCGTTCTTATCATCCTGCTTTTTGGTTGTAAGATTACGCCACTGAAAAATCCATCGTACCATAATAACACTTTTTTTGACATTCGTAAAGTCATCGAATAGAATTGCCCATTTTCTTTTCATTTTCGGAGATAGATTCTGAATTTCATTAACTAAATTAGAGTTTTGATTCCATAATCTATCCATTAATCCCCAAGTCCAAATCCATCATGTACT
>JAQVCP010000114.1 GCA_028689735.1 Hespellia sp.
AAGTCAGTCCCATAGAAGTATCAATTCCTTTCATCAGTTCTGACATATCCTGCACCCATCTGCGGCTTTCTGCAATCCGATCCGTCAACTGCTGGCTGATGGTCTGTGACAAAATATCTTCGAAGAGCTCTCTGTCTTTCTCCTGTATCAAAAGTTCCGTTTCATCAATTGTATTTTTGATTGTCTGATAGAACTCTTCCAGATAGAGTTTTTTCCCATTCCATGTTGAAGCAATTCTGACACGTCTTCTTGTTGCGTGAATTTCTTCTCCTCCCTCAAAACAATCCTCCAATCCGGTTCCATATTGGGAAAGATTACTATTATGTTGCTGATAGACACGATAAAGAGCATTCAATACATCCTGTGGTTCTCTTCCCCTGTCACTGTCCCGCAAAAGTGCAACTGCCTGTTTTGCACATTCTGGGATTGTTTTGGTTTCTCTTTCCAACACCAGATGAAGATCCAACTCCTCCTCAAAATAGCTGCGCAGAAAAGTCTCTTCTTTAATAGCTTCCTGAAGTTTTATCTTTTTTCCTTCTTCACCTTCAGACAGAACACTTAGTCTTGTTTGAAGTTCCGTCAGTCTTTTTTCCAGTCCTTTTAATTCTTCTGTTATGTCTTTTGCTTCCACTTTCAGCAAATCAATCTGTTTTGCCTTTTCTTTATTCTCCGGTAGATTCAAATATTCCTCATATTTTTGCACTTCAATTGCAAAGGCTTCTGCCTTTCTGCTCCAGGTTCGTTTCTCTTGAAATGCCTCATCTCTTCGTTCTTCTTCCCTTTCACTTTGTTCCTGCTCCCGAATCAGCTCCTGTTGTACATTCTCAAGTATTCTGATGCAGTTCTCCAATTCCTTCCAAATCCGTTGATACTCTTCTGCCTTTTCTTCTGCTTCCTGATATCCTGCAACAGTTCGTCCGTAAGGCAACTCCTTGCATGTTTGAAGTACGATTTGGTAGAACTCGTTGCAGTGATGCTCTGATTCCTCTGTCTTTTTTCTCTCTTGTTCTAATTGCCTTTCCATATAATTCAATTCCAGCTCGCAACGTACCATATCACTTAACAATTTGTTAATTTCTTCGAAATTTGGTTGCTTTTGATATTCACTTTCCAATACTTTTTGACGTTCTTTGATTTGATTCTTCTTTTCCAGCAGTTCCTCTGCTATAAGTCTCTGCGAATCCAGTTTTTCCTGAAGTTCACGTAATAACTGTTCTTTTTTTCTCTTTCTTGCCAATGTACCAACCAAAGCTGCTGCATCTGATGCCTTTGACTTTCCCCGTAATATCCCCTGTTGGAATTCACCCTGGACTCCAATATAAATTCCATTACTATTTCCACTCTTCTCCTGAATATTACTGAGGATTTTAGCAGCAGCCTCCTTTAATTCTTCTGTAAGCTCTTCATTTACTCTTAACTTACAAAAAGCCGAACCTCCCATCTTATCCACATATAGCATTGTATCTGCCAACTCTGGAAACTGGTGTATTACTTGCCCTGCCATCTCACTTGGAACAACAAGTGCATCTAAAATCCCCATCATCTGCAGCTGCATTTCCAACCTTGCGCATTCTTCTTCTGTCAAATCTTCTGCAAATTCAACTGCTTTATAAAATGGAACTGTTTTGATCCCAGCTTTCTCCAGCGCGTCTCTGGAAGCCTGAATCATCTCACTTCTCTCCGGCTCAATCTCCGTCTGCTCTCTGATTTGCTGCTGTTTTTGCGTCGTCTCTTCTATAAGCTTTTCCTGTTCCTCATATGCTTTCGACGTATCTATCATCAGATTCTGCAGTATTATTCGCTTATTATCATAATTTTTCAGCAAAATTTGTCTGATTTTCTCTGCATCAGAAGTGTGTTCATATTTTCGCAATTTTTGCTCAATTTCTTTCAATAGTCCTTTTTCAGGAATCCATTCACGATTCTCCTTCGGCATTTGATAAAATGCGTCAATCAGTGCATCCTGACACTCAACTACTTTATCCTCAAATTTATTATATTCCTGTTCCTTATTTTCCTTCTCTTTTTTACTTTTTTCGTATTGCTGAAGGCAATCATCATATTTCTTTTTTTCAGTGCTATACTTTTCAATATTGGTTTTTCCTGCTGTTATTTGTTTTTGATATGCTCTGATTTCCTCCGCAATATCCTTGATTTCGCTGCTCCGTTCTAATTGTGCACATTCCAAGGCCCTCTTATGTCCCGACCACTGTAATTCTTCCTGTGCATCACATAGCTCCTGCTTCTTCTCTGCAAACTCCTCCCTTTTAAATTCCAAATTTCCTTTTAACTGATTAATCTTTTGATCAAGAATAATAAGACTCGATTGACATTCACTCATTTTCTCATCCCATTTTTCTGTCTGCCCCCTGGCTTCTTCTTGATTGCCTTTCGCTTTATCAAGTTTCAGCTCCGCTTCTTCCATATCTGTATCAAGAAGACTCGTAAGCTCTGTCTGAACCAGCGTTTCTCGATCCTCCAGCTGTTCTTTCTGGTGCTGTTTCGCTTCCTGTTCACTTAAATAATCCTGTTTTTGCTGCTCCTGCTCCTGAAGTTCGTTTTGAAATTTCTCAACCTCCTGCATCTTCTCAAGATAGGCCTGTCCCTTTCGTGCCAACATATACTGATTATAGCGGGTATACTCGTTACGAATAATCTTTACTTCAGAAAATGCCCGCTGCAGCTGCTCCAGATTCTCCTGAATCCCATCCATTTTTTCCATTGCATCCACCATTGCCCGCAGATCTTCATCTGTCAGTGTCTGAAGCGATTCATTCAGAATTTCATACACCTTTGTAGGCTTAAATTCCTTCGACAGCTTCGGTGCACGCACTTTCACAAGAAGCTTGATAAACTGCTCATACTGCTCCGCTCTTAAAAAACCAAACAAATATTTATTGACCAGGGCTTTATATTCCCCTGGGACATCCGTAAAGGGAACATCCTCGCCAAGCGTTTTGCGCATCAATTGTTTATCATGTGGTATTTTCGTACTTCCGGTTTCTTTATAAAAATCAATGTCGATTCCCACTCTTCTTCCATCTAAAATAACAAATCCCCAGAAATCCATTGGTTTTCCCCGTCTGGCTCTTTGACCGATTGCAATGGTTCGGTATTCTCCTGTCTGCTCCTTTTTAAATTCCAGAAAAAGATAGCCTGTGGATTCATCTTTTCCCTCTTCCCCCAGAAAATAATATTCCATCCTACGGTCGCTGGAACCAAATGGATCTAGTCTGCTGGGTGTCCTGTCTCCATCCAGAATAAACGGTATAAAGCTCTGGGTCGTGATTGATTTGCCAGAGCCATTCTGACCTCTGAGCAAAAGCTTTCCATCTACAAATTCAAAGATCTCTTCATCGTACAACCAGAAATTAACAAACCCAATCCGATTCATTTTCCAGTAATTATTCATCCTCTGCTCCTCCTGTAAAATCTGCTGGATAAAACCCTATCGCTTTTCCTGCTCCTGGCAGTATGCAGATTCTATTTTCTTCCTTACGAATCATCATCCAAGACTGCATATATATCAGGACACTGCTTACCAGCCTGTCCCGATTCATTTCACGAAATTCCTTGCTCCATGCCCTCTTCCAGCTTTCGTGACACTTCCATATCAGATTCTCCAACTGTTCCAGTGTCATATAAATACACTCATTATCTGCTTTCATCACTTCATGTTTTTCACATTTATTACGAATTTCAGCACAAATCAAAAGCACGATTTCTGGCAACATGGCATCCCGTGGATGAACCTTTCCATAGCAATCATCCTCCTCCAGCATCCAGCATGCCATATTCTTATTCACATCCAGTCTGCCGCCAAGATTTTCTTCCATATATTTTGCAATCCATTGACGCTGATTTTTCAGATAAAGAGAATCTGCATCCTCGTTATTCTCCCAATACAGTATAGGTGCTGCCACAAGATGACGATAAACACGATTAATTCGAATGTGTCCCCGGTCACCCGCCAGTTCCTCAAACTGTACTCCTTCAAAATCTTTCCACGAAGTATAAGATGTAATATCAACAGAGAAACTGTTTGCAAAATATTTCGAATATCCTGTATTCTCATAAAGGACTTCCTGTCCTGCCTCCTGTCCAAATGCTTCACTGCTTCCCTCATATACCCGAAGCATCTGAAGGTTTTCCATATACTGTAGTACCCTTACCAAAGATTTCCTCTGTGAAAAGGATGTCCAGTCTATTTCCATATAATCTTTCAGCTGAGTCTCCACGAAATCAATCAACTCAGACAATAAAAACTGTTCCTGTTCTTCTTTATCTTCCAAATATATCAGTACTCCGCATAAAATACAGTAATCACGAATATCTAGAAAATTCTGAATCCCCATAAATCCTTCAGCATGTGCAGGAATCTTCTCTAATTTCATAAGCTTCTCTGTATGAATCAGCCTCCAGCCCAGCTGTTCTCGAATAAAACGTTGAAATATCGGTATATCTCTTTTTACCTTATAATACAATTCCTTTTCCTGGTCTTTACAAATCCAGTACTTTTCTAAAAGTGTTCTTATCTCATTCATGTTTAAACTCCAATATATAAATTGGCATCGTCAGATTGCCATCTGCGCATCTCAGAATACAACTTCCCTCTTCTTTTTTTAGATAGAATTCTTGTCCATATTCAGTTCTTCCTTTTTTCTCGGAACTAATACTGGCTTGTGCAATCCAGCGCAAGAAAATATTTTTCGCGGTCTCCGGAATCACCTCGTCTATTTTTGAAAAATCCAGTTGATTGTCTCTGATATAGTGCATAGCCAGTTCCTTTTCTTTTTGACGTTCCTTCAAATATGCATTTTTCTGTAAATATTTTTCAAAAGATTTATCCGCAAATCCCTGTTTGTCTTTCTTTTCCCGGTAGGTTCTCACATGAGGCTTCAGACAATATTCCTGTGCATTTTCCTCATAAGTACTATCATTTATGCTATCTGTATCCCGAGGTGCGTTTACCTTAAAATGACAGATATTCTGTATTCCAAATACATGTGCACAAACTCGATGAGCCTCCTCCATATCCCCACACTGCAAAAATAATTCCATAAACTTTTTATAATCATCTTTTCGGCTGATTCCCCAGTTTTGTACCTGAACAATCAATGCTGCATTTTGAATGATACTGCGGATAATATCATTGGTAATCTTCAATACCTTCTGACTTTCGCTCTCATGTTCTGCTGTATCAATAAACCAGTTCAGCAATGAATTCCACTTACCAAATATATTCGCACGAATGTTTGGTTTTAGCTTTCCATCTATCTCAAGCACAGCATGAGGAATATCCAATTCACTCTGCACCACTTTTTCCAATAATTGACCCTCTATTAGTTTCTGATGCTGCTTTAACAGAACCGCAATTCTTCTGGACTTACGCTGCAATTCCTGTACAAACTCATTGAGATATTGTATGAACCTGTCCTTATGTACGATAAATTCTACAGATTTCATTAATCGGTCTGATTTTCCAGAGTAAAAATCTCGTAAATAATCCTGATAGTTTTGATTTAACCGCTTAAAATCCTCCTGAATCAAATTCCACCACTCATTAATCTCCTTTAAAGAACGCTGATTCATTGCTTGTGCATCATTCAGACTCTTTTCCAATCGTGCAAAAAAATTAGTTGACAGATTACCTGATTCCAGGAATAAATTTTCCAACCGTATTGTCATTCGTTCAATTTCCACAGCATATTCTGACATCGTATAACGAAATTGTTTGTTTTTATAATCTGCAATGGTATACACTCGTCCCGGATCCTGAAGTGGTGTCAGATTTTTCCACTTTACAAGAGCTTCCAAATCAAGTTTCATCTGTTCCATGGAATAGGAACGAAACTCTGGTTCATTCTTCAATGAAGCCAATACTTCTTCTTTATAAAGTTGAAAATGCATTTTTTCGTATTCTAAATAGAAAATCCTCATTATTTTTCGATATTGTGGAGAATTTATCGTTGATAAATATGATGTTTCCTCTATTGTTCCTAAAGATTGCATTGCTCTCTCCTTATGATTGTTATCTCTTATTCAATTTACAGTATGTTTTATCACAGCTTGTAAATTATCTCACATGATGTGTCCAATAAACCTCCCTCAGTCCACCATACTATACTACTGTAGAATCTAACAGAAAATCTATGAGTCCAATATTTAATATACCATTATCATCATACCATCTTTTTCGAATATCTTTTCTTACTATAATCTTTGGAAAGCTATCGCCGGTCAGTGAAAATGGTCGAAGTTCCTGTGTCATTTTTTCTTCAGTACCCAGAGCAAATGCTGATTGAATATAGGTTTTTTTGCCTTCTGAATTTACAACAAAATCTATCTCTCTTGGTACTCGTACTGAATTATTATTTTCGTTTTTCTCTCTGGAATATACGACTCCTACATCCACCGAAAACCCTCTTATGATTAATTCATTATATATGATATTCTCCATAATATGAGTCATCTCCTGTTGTCTAAATCCTATTCTTGCGTTTCTAAGGCCAATATCCTCGCAATAATACTTATACGGATAATCGAAATATGATTTTCCTCTCACATCATATCTTTTTGCTTCTGAAAACAGAAATGCATCTTCTAAGAAATGAATATATGCGGTTACAGTATTCTGAGATACTTTCATATTCTTCTTAGAATTGATAGTATCTGCTATCTTTTTAGGATTCGTTAATGAACCGATAGAAGAAGAAAGTAAATCGAGAATATTCTCCAATGCATCTTCTCTCATAAGTTTATTTCGTTCAATAATATCTTTGAGATACGTCTCACTATATAAAGATTCAAGATATTTCATTTTTGATGCATCGTCAGGCCTGGTTATAACAAATGGCATTCCACCATAAAACGCATATTGATCAAATGCATCCTCCTTATCCCCCCCTACCACAGAGTAATATTCTCCGAAGGATAACGGATGCACATGTATCTCATCACTTCTTCCACGAAATTCAGTAAGGATGTCACTTGATAGCATTTTTGAATTACTTCCAGTTACATAAACATCAAGATTCTCTACATCTCTTAATTCATTAAGAACATCATAGAATGTAATGTTTTTCCCTTCTGGCGAGTATGGATTAGGAACCTCATCTGACATTTGTATTTCATCAATAAACAAATAGAATTTTTCATCTTTATTTTCAATTATTTTTGAAATAAAAGATGATAATTCTAACGGATTCCT
>JAQVCP010000115.1 GCA_028689735.1 Hespellia sp.
GCCAGTTGCATGGCTTGTATTCCTGTGATCTCTGTTTCCATGTTACGAATTTAGAGGTGGATTCCCGTGTAAAAAAGGACGTCCGTCATATTTCCAGCGGTCGGGCAAAGGGTGCAATGCATTGCCGTTTCTCAGCGTTGCGTGTTGATCGGAAGCGTTTAAAAAAAGGCCCTTTTCTCCCTGGAAAGCTAAAAATTTAGACACCAGATATTTGAATATATTTTCGTTGTAAATAATGGCCATTATGATAGTTTTTTGTCGTGTTATTATAGATGGAACCGGTAGTTATATAGAGAGATTATCGGGTAAATCATCCGGAATGTTGCTACATTCTGAGGGTAATCTATCACCGTAAAGGCCGAAAAGCATATAAATGTAGGCAGATGGTAACTGTGTAGTAAGTCCGGCTTGATGTTTAAGCGCAACTTTCTTTTCACTGGATTTGTCCAGTTCGATTTTACCGTTGTTGTCTTTCCTGGGGGATAGCATGATCGAGCTGCACAGGTTCGGACATTCGTTTTCATCGACCAGGCAGTTGGGAATTGCGTTGCTTCGATTGCTGAAGATTATTTGTAGCAGTTTGAACTGCTGCCAATGGTAGATTGTGGCCTGACCTTCATTTTGAAGCTCCACAATGAAGCCATAAGACTCTAGCTCCTTCTTAAATAGTCGTGCATCGGTGGTGATTTGCTCATATTCTTCCCGGGTCTTGTTGGCGGCGCGGTCATGGAAGAGACGTATATGCTTGTTTTTGCAGTCTCGGCCAAAGAAATCGTATATCTTTCGTGCTAATTCGGGCTGTTCCTGAGGGTAATAACAGAAGAACTCCTTGATGGTTCGGCATTCGTTTTTATCCTGGTTCTCTTGCGCAACGACTACACTGGAGAAATGCCCCGGATCATACCCAATGATCAGATCTTCTTTGGGGTTATAATGATTTAAATACTTGGCTGTTAGTGTAAAGAAATCTTTCAGGCCTAGAGACATTATTATTTCATATTTATAACTGTCCTTGAACTGGTGAACCTTCGGGCGATAATAGGCAAAGAACCGATTGATCACTTCTTTCTTTCGAATCGCACAGATAGCAGTAAGAAACTCGTCAATATCCAATGTGTCGAGCTGTGTCTTAAAGAATTTAGGGCCAAGGATATCTTTGTTGACGAAAGAACTGGCACGGATATAGTATGTGGCGTTTCGCTTCATGTCATTGAGCCGGGGCATCCACAATGCCAGTTGTCTGATCGCTTTTTCCTGTTCCAAACGCAGGCTCTCCATGGCGATCGGATTTTTTTCGTGACGGAATAGCTGATCAATCTTGTATTTGTTGTACAGGGCCGCATTGATGTGAAGGCTCACATTGGCAATCTCATTGATGAGTTCCGGATTCATGTTTTTCTCATACTCCTCAAACCAATTATCCTCACCCAAATCGACGCGGGCCGTATCGGAAACACCTGTGATCCCCTGGTAATAGGGTGACTGTCGTATCAATTCGGAAGAACCGCGGAGAGAGGGGAACAATCTTGTTTTGAGTTTCTCTCCTTTGTTATGTTTCATCTCTTCAATGAAGGCGTGTACTCCGGAACGGCCCGCAACAGACTCCGGCTGATCGCTACTTACGAGCTGCAGGTGAAATCCATTCCGAAAAACAATGCTGTGTTTGGGATAAGCGATCGGATAGCGCGGGCGCTTGAAATGAGAGGGCAATTTTGTTTCGCCAACGACATAATCGTATCCATACTCAAGCATTGTGCGTCGGCCGCCCTGAATCGGTCGTGAAAAAGCAGCCTGAATGTTTGGCCAGACATTGGTCATCAGTGCGGTGTACGTTTTGTGAACAAGAAACCCGAGTTCACCGGGCATTGAGTCTGCCACCCGTATGATTCGGGGAGTCATAACACCTTCCGTCTTGCCACCGGCACGGGATATCTCGCAAATGAGCACATTCGGGTCGATCATGTTGGCCCGAAGCTGCATGGCATTCATATAAAACTCTTCGAATGTCTGCTCAGCATCCAAATAGGTCTTTTGATCATCCATGGTTATTCTCCTGTTTCATTTATTTCCAAAGCTTCCACATCCTCAATATTGGCATCACGCAGCAATCGCTCCTTTTCCTCTTTTTCAATAGGGAGCGAGTCAATAAGATTGAGGTAGTATCCTTCATTGGACTTGCGCGCGATCTCTTTCAGGCTCTTTTTTGTGAACCCAAGCTCTTCAGGCGTGATATCGGTCGAAAGGATAAAGACCGGTGCCCAGTTCTTATCTGTCTCTGCGATTTCTGAGGCACGACGCCGGCACTCGAGAGACTCTTTGTAACATTCCTTTTGCGTCTTGTAATCGCCCCGGAGAGCGCACATTTTGGCCAGATCTTCGTATTTGTCCGCGAAATTGGACTCCCAGATCTTGATGCTTACGTTATTATCGATACAGAAATAGTTAATCGCCGCATAGATACGGGCCATGCATGTACGAGTGTCCACATTCAGGTTTTGCTGTGCTAAAATACGGATATGAAGCTGCTTTGCCGCACGGGTAATGCTACGCTCAAACTCATATATTTCTGCGGCCCACTGCAGCTGCTTGAGAAAGAGCTTCACTTCATCCGGAATGCCGTCACATTTGCCTGTTGATAAGAATGTGCTTATCAGATCCGGATGCAATTTGTCTAATGTATCGGTATATGTCATAATAGTCAGACTCCAAATAATTGTTTCCGAAGATCAAACTCCAGTCTTTGTTGCTTGCGCGATTCGAGCGCGGTGATTGCGTCAATGTCTCCTCTCTCAGCTTGTTTGGCCAGTTCGGCATCAATGTTGTATTCACCGATGGAGATACCGTTTCTGTAAGCAGTGTAGTACGTGTCGCCCGGTGATACGATCCTCAGATTAAGTACTGACCTTTGTAAGCGGGTCAGGCCAAGCAGATCCGCAATTCTTTCCGGAGAGTATCCAAGTGCGCCAAACGTGCGCACCTGGCTTATATATTCATCGCCCAGAACATTTGTCAGTTCTGTGGATTTTAGTTCATTGCTTATCATCTGCAGATAACATATTAAGTGTTTCACTTTCGGTAAGAAGAACGCCATCCCGGATTAATCCGATCGGTTGCCGGCTATACATGGAACGGAACCGGTGTACAGTGGCCAACACATAACGCGGATCGATTTCCATGGCATAACAAATACGGTCTATCTGCTGACTCGCCATAAGGGTGGATCCGGATCCGGAAAAGAGATCCGTGATAATGGCACCAGGAAGAGATGAGTTGCGAATAGGGTAGGCCATCAACCCGATCGGCTTCATAGTCGGATGTATATTGTTTCGTACCGGTTTGTCGTACTCCCATATCGTGCTTTGCTTGCGGTCGGAATGCCATTGGTGGGCCGCTCCCGGCTTCCATCCGTAGAGTACCGGTTCATGTTTCCATTGATAGTCCTGGCGGCCCATAACGATCGAGTTCTTTTTCCAAATGCAACACTGTGCTAATTTGAATCCGGAAAGTCTCATTGAGCGCCGGAAGTTTTCACCTTCCGAGTCTGCATGAAACACATATATCGGTGCTCCTGGTTTCATTATCTGAAACATGATCTCAAATACCTGTCGAAGGAACGTAGCAAAAAGATCATTATCCATCGAATCATTATCGATGGTCAATTTATCGGAAGTGCCTCCTTCATAAGCCACGTTATATGGAGGATCAGTCAGACACAAGTCGGATGTTTTGCCACCCATTAACAGTTCCACATCTTTTGAATTACGGCAATCGCCGCACATCAGACGATGTTGGCCAAGCAACCAGATATCTCCGGTTTTTACCAGGGAAGATGCATTTGCCGGGATCGTGATGTCCGTATTGTCTTCTTCGATCTCCCGGGAGTCGGTTTCTGCAGCGAACAGCGGTTCAGACGGTGAAAAATCAATGGCTTTGACCTCGAATCCGAGATTGAACCGTTCGATTGTATCTGCCTCAATATTGTATTTCTTGAACAAGATGGTATCCGGATTCTTGGATGCAAACTCTGAGTTGTAAGCGGCGATCTCTTCCACCGCTTCCTTCTTATCTGATGCATAGATCGGTTCGTATGGAATCGCCGGAATATCAAAGCCTGATTTTCTGAGTGCTGAAAGCGCTTTCTTTCGTTGATGCGCATCGATGATCCACAATTTGCCGTCCGGATCCTTCCATGCCTTGAATGCATATTTGAACCCTCTGGTAATGATGAGCATCTGGAGCTTTGCCAACTTATCAGGATCGGACTTTTTGAAATCTTCCTGCAGTTCGAGGAAGCTATCCAGTGGGGCAGTGGGTAGATTGCCCAGGTTAAATATCTCTATCTGTTTTTTCATTGTGTTTGTTGTTTGTTTCGATGATGGATTTGAAAATGACTTCTTTTTGTTGATGACGAACCAGGTTTAACTTGTCAGATTTTTTCTTTTCGGAACGTTTGGCATTCTTCAGGTAGCTGGTGTATCGCTTGATGTTGTCGGCGCAGGCCCTGTATTGGCGAAGGAACTCGGACGGATCGTTTTTGAAGAGCTCTTCCAACTGTGAACGTTCGGACTGGCAGGCAATCAGCGGATGCATGTATCTCCATTTGCCGGTATCATTGAACGTTTGCAATTCGGAGAAACAGAGAAGGTTCCTGATGCGCAACTCAGCAATAGCTTTGACATTTTTAGTTGTCGGTCTTTTGTCAAGTTCCGCGTCAAGAACCTTCATTTCGCGATACGTATTGACACGATCGTTATAGATCAATGTCGCCGTTTGCACGTCTTTGCTGAAGATGTTTTTCCAGTCTATGTTTGGATATTCGTCTTCTTTCTGGAACTTTTTTTTTGCTCTTCGTTTGCAGCAGTTTCAAGTTTGGATTTGGCTTCTTCGGCATTTTTTTGTTGCTCCAATTCCTTTTTTGTTTCCTCAAGCTGCTTTTTCTTTTCGGCCTTCTTTGCTTCTCTGGCAGCTTTCATCTTTTCTGCAAAACTCATCTTATCAGCGGATTTCTCCGCAGGATCCTTTTCGCCTTCAGTTCCACCTTCAGATTTACTCTCAGATTCATCCACTGGTTCTTTTTCGCCTTCGGATTTATCTTCCGGGCCTGCTGCCGGTTCCTTTTCACCTTCAGAATCTTTGTCCGACTCTTTTTTCTCCGGATCAGAAGCGTGTTGTCTTCTGTTGAGCCGGATATCTTCCTGTGATTTTAGATCAAGAAGCGCATAGAGTATTTCTTCGGCATATCTGCGCGGGTCTCTTGAGAACCTCTTTATCTGAAAGTGAAGCGGAGATGCCAGCTGAAGCAGACGTAAGTCGGCTTCAGCATGATCCTTGTTAATCATCTCCTGATGGATCTTTTTCTTTTCTTTAAATCCGTACATGGTGATATGATTAAGCGGTTTGTACTCTTGAACCTTGAACTTCTATCAGCGTGGCTGGATCCAAGACCCTGAATGAAATACGACTTCCGGCTTTTGCTGTCCAGGTAGCTCCATCTTCCAGTACGAAGGCTGTATTGTCTGCAATCGTGGCTGCTTTGTCAGTACCGGTGCCAAGCAATGTGATGACTCTTCCTTTGTCGTTGTCAGTAAGTCCGGTGACAGTCGCAATAGCGTAAGTAGCAGAACTGCCATTCGGGATAGAATAAACTCCCTGACCGGATGTAATAGCAAGAGCAGTAGCACCAGCCGTGTGAGTAGCCGGAGCGATAGTAACAAGGCTGCCCGTGTACTTGTAATATTGCTTCACAGAATCGCGGTTGAACGTAAAAGATATATATCGCCCGTCATTGTCGTTTTTATTTTCAAAAGATTTGAGTCGAACCGGACGCTCGTAAGAACCGAGAATATACCACTGACTGGATTCCACCTCCTTGAACAGTATGATAAAAGCATCGCCGGCATACTCTTCCGCAAAATTGAGCAGATCATCCCTGTTACCTGCCATGACAATGGAGAAGGTGTTGGTTCCAGTCGTCGTGATATCACCTTTTTCCGCATTACCTAAAAATGTAGGTGGGGTGTGCGCCTCGAAGTAGGTCATGTATTCACCCTCCTTCATCGGTATAGTCGAAACTTCTCTTGCCGAATTGGGAACTGGAAAAGGCTGTGAAGTGTCAACCTGTTTGATTGGGATCAGATAGACCAGCGCGGCAATATTTTTGCCGGTGGTATGCTTATCGCCCTGATCGCCCACATTGGTAAGGAATGCCATAGAGGCAAAAGAGGTTGAACCAAGACCAATCACAGAACCAATCGCATGGCCCGGTTCGGTCAGTATGGCAAGCGTGAAGACAACAGCGGCAAGCAGCAGAATTGTCAACAGGAACTTTTGCTGCAGTTTGAAAGCAGCTTTTACTCCTTTGTCGGAGTACTTATTTTTTTTCGGTTTCATGTCTTTAATTTGTTATGAGATTAATATTTAGCAGGGCGACTATGAATCGCCCTGCCAATAAAAGATTGATCAACGAGCTCCCGGCACGTTTGGTTGGAGAGCTGTATTGATGGAGCGTACTCCATTGACGCAACGTTCCAGGTCGACAAACTTACTGGTGGAGTCGAGCGTAACCATAATATAGTCGCCCACGGCAACCGGAGTCCATGCAGCTGTCAATGAACTGAACTTGTCAGCTTTGGCAATGGTAGTCGCATTGGTTGTGCCACCGCATTCAATGATATAAACAACACCCTTTTTCGCCTTGGTAATATCCGTGATTGCCTTAGCCGCCGTATTGTCTGATGTGACAAACCAGATGCCGTTGTCGGCATTAGCCGTGGTCGCATCGGCTGCAAGAGTTGTAGCCGGCTTGTTGAGGAAGATTTCCTGGTACTGATAGTTATTAGCTTTCAGAGCTGCCAGGGAAGTGAATTTTCTTCCGGCAAAGGCAGGAGAACATCCTTCTTTCCAGTAGCTGAAACCATAGACCTCTTCCATGTCATCTTTCAATCGGACATTCAGCATCTCTCCGGGAACAAACTCCAGGAACTGGATATTGCCAGGTGTTTGAATGAACATCAGTTTCATATTGCCCAGGTTAGGGAGCCATTTGATGCGAAGCTCTGTGTCCGGAATGACGTTTGCATAACTATCCGGCCCCGAGAAATCAGTATCCTTACCATACGTGGTACGGATATTGGCAAGCCACCAAGGTTTGTGCTTGGCATTGAGGTAGATGAAAT
>JAQVCP010000116.1 GCA_028689735.1 Hespellia sp.
TTATAAGATATTTTTCTAATGTTGAATTCAATACTGCCTCCTTTTGCAATCTAAAACGTCACTTCAGCATCTAATGTATACTCATACAAAAAGGACCTCCGAAGAAGCCCCGAAAAATTCATAAAGAAAAACAGAGCTAACATCGTACAAGTACAATGCCGCTCTGTAAAAGTTAAACTTTTTCGTCAAACAGACCCTTGAAATGATACTCAATTTCTCTCGGTGTAATCTTATCTCCCATTGTCACATCCACTGTGAGTGACGTTCTGAATAGATACCATGACCTATTGCTGCCACTCCCTACAGTATCATAAGATAATGACAGATATTCAACAGAAATACCATGACTGCATATACTAAAAATAGTTTCTTATATGCCAAAATAAGTGCCACATGCTCTCTGATTACCGCAACCGGATGGTAATAACTGGCTGTCTTTCCGCCAATAACTTCGCCATTTAGTCCCTGCGCTTTTGCAAAGATTGCAGCACGCAGAACGTGAAAATTATTGGTTGCAATTACGCAGTAATAATCTTTGGTACGTTCTTCCATAATCTTCTTTGAAAAGATAAGATTTTCACGTGTTGTCGTTGACCGATCCTCTTTTAAAATCCGATTCTCTGGAATCCCCTGTTCCAGAAGATAATTCTCCATTGCCTGTGCTTCCGAAATCACTTCATCGCTTCCTTTTCCTCCAGATACCAGAAACGTACTCTTGCAGCCTCTCTTTTTATCTAAAGTAATTCCACAATCCAGTCGACTTGCCAAAAGTGGCGTCACATGATCGCCCGACAATCCACAACCAAGAACAACAATGTAATCTGGGTTCTTTTTGATTGGCAGTTTTTGATAAATGACAGAGTATAACACAAACCCAACCATCATCAGAGGCACATACGCTGCAATTTCCATACAGAAGAAAAAGGCAGTCTCTAACGGTCTTGGTATGGAATACACCCCATAACTTAATTCCTGCAAATGCAGCACGTACAATATCAGTCCCAGATAAGCAGCTATAAATACAATAATTGCTGCACCAACCAGTAACGAAAGACTATGGGCGATGGAAAATCCTTCTTTTGATATTACGATCAGCCCATTTGCAATCATTCCTATTGCAAAAATTACTGCTAATATCATCAGGGGAAGAATCACTGGCCCTGTTACATCCTTCGCGTATACATACCCCTCTACCACGGTAATACACTTCCATAACAGTACGATAGATAGAATCAGAAGCACACAATTCAACATTCTTCGGCGCTCTCTATAAATCGATATTACACTGAAAATCATAATTCCTATTGTTACTAAATATAACAGCAATCGTACCATCGGATACACAAATAAATCCATACTTCACTCTCTCCCCTTCATTACGGTATATCAATCAACTGAACCTGATTGAATTGACATTGCCCAATCTCTTTATCCGCTGCTTTATTCAGATTTAATACCAACATCCCTGTCTCTTCTGCCTGTATCTCATCATACTGACTGTCTGATACGACTAAATATCCATTTTGAAAAATGCGTCCATTCCCAATGATATAGTCCTCTGCTGCAGTTACTTCTAAGGTTTTCCCATCAATCGTGACATTTTCCTTCGCATCTTTTGCATAATATACTGGTTTATCCTCTGCAGATTCTATATTCGCAACTGGTGTACACTGGTCATTTGCATCCACCTGATTTACAATCTGTTTCTCACAAAATTCCTTCATGTCTTTTTCACGAATCACCAGTAATTGCTCATCCACGATTTTCACTTTTGTTTCATAAGAATACGTCGTGCTTGCCTCTTCGGTCTCTAAGTCTGCTTGAAGCTGCTCGTCTGTGCCATATAAAATCAATCCTTTTGCTTCATGATGGGAAAGCAGTCCCTTGGATGCTACAACAAAGATTCCTGCAGTCGCAAGACCAATCACACATAATATAGATACTACAATTATTATTCCTTTTTTCATCTTATTTCCTCTCCTACTTTTTCTATTGTAACAATGTTTCTTTTGCTGATCAACGATTCTATTGCTGGTCAACAATCGCGTAATAAGCTTTTGCTGTCTGCCTGTACACGCCTATATAAATTGCACCAAATACCAGCACCGTTCCAATGGTGCTAAGTAAAACGGTTCCCCATCCAATGGATAAAATCCCACATATTTTTATCATTATTTTCAGTGCCACCAGAATATGAACGGATGCCATAGCAAGTGGCAGGAAGAATACCAGAAGGACCTGCGTCTGAATCGATTCTTTCACTTCATCTGCACTCATTCCTACCTTCTTCATGATTACATAGCGTTTCCTGTCTTCATACCCTTCGGAAATCTGTTTGTAATACATCATCAGTACCGTTGCTGACATAAACATGGTTCCTAAGAATATTCCAAGAAATAGAAATCCTCCATAAGTGGCTTTGATCGATGCTGTTCCATCGCTGGGACTCTGTTTGCATGCGAAATGTGCCAATGCATAAGTATGTGATGAATCGTCCTGATTGAGTTCTAATAGTTTACTACATTCGTACTTTTCTTTCTCTTCACCTGATAAAGTAATCTCCACATTTTGTGTCCCCTCCAGAAGCTGTATGTTTTTATCTACATCACTCAGTTCTCCAAGCTTCACATCTTCTACGGAAATGCCAATCTGATCCGCAGCTTTTTCCGACTGCTCTTTGATGTAGTCCAAATCCTGCTCAGGATTCGTGCTTCCTGATACTGTCACCATAATGTCTGCAGGGAATAACGTACGAATGGCATGCTGTTGTCCAATATAGACAGATACTGATACACAGCAGGTCACCAGAATCATCGTACTCAAGACACAGATTCCGGCAAGTCCTGCGGCATTCTGTTTCATTCGGTATAGCAGTCCTGAAACTGCGGTAAAATAACGTGGCGTATAGTATTGTCCCTTATTGGCTTTGATCTTTTTCAGAAAAATGATACTGCCTGCTGTGAATAATGCATAAGTGCCAATTACAACAAACACTGCTGCAACGAAAAACCATGGAAGTGATGCAAAAATATTTCGGACAAATAATGCGATGAGGTATCCAATCGCCAGATTGACAATCCCAAATACCATCAGCCCCTTCTTTGCTTTCGGTTCCCGTTCTCCCTGCGCCTGTGCCTGCAATAGTTCGCTCAACTTCAATCGTCTCAATTGCCTGAGATTATAGAGCAATACCAGAAGAAAAAGGAATCCAAATAAGAAAAAGGAAAGTATAATTCCTCCGCCTGAAATTCCAAACACAAGTGCTGATCTCACGCCAAGCATTTTCAAAAGAATCATATATAAAAGTCCACTGAATAAGATTCCTGCAACGATTCCCGCTGCAAACGCTGTTACATTTGCCAGACAGGTCTCATAAAATACAACCCTCTTTAAATGTCTATATTCCATGCCAAGCACACGATATAAGCCAAATTCTTTTTTCCTCTGCTTCATCAGGAAACTATTCACATAAAACAGAAAAATCATCACAAACAAGCTCATGAGCAATGCCCCATATGCTAACATCTGCTGAATCGTCTCGCCACCCGGAAGTAATGAAATATTGGGGTTCCCTTCCAGAAATAACAGATTGTAGAACAGTGCTACCATAAGAACCTGCGCTAAAATATAAGGAACATAGATCCGCTTATTTTTAATCAGGTTCTGTTTTGCCAGGTTTCGATAGAGTTCTTTCATACTACCGTTCACCTCCTGTTGCAATTGCAGTTAACACATTGGTAATCATCTGATACATTTCTTCTCTGCTGCGATCTCCTCTGTAAATCTGATGATATACGATACCATCTTTGATGAAAAGGACTCGCTTTGCATGGCTGGCAGCTTCTGTGCTATGGGTAACCATAAGTATCGTCTGCCCATCTTGATTGATTTCTCCAAACACTTCCAATAATTGCATCGCTGCATGGGAATCCAATGCCCCGGTGGGTTCATCTGCCAGAATTACTTTCGGATTCATGATCAAACCTCTGGCAATTGCCGTTCTCTGCTTCTGCCCGCCAGATATTTCATATGGATATTTTTCAAGCAATTCTGTGATGTGTAGTCTTGCTGCAATGGGTTTTAAGCGGGAAATCATTTCCTTATGAGAAAAACCAGATAAAACCATAGGAAGCAAAATATTATCTTTTACAGATAAGGTGTCCAGCAAATTAAAATCCTGAAATACAAACCCTAACTGTTCCCTGCGAAACTTTGCTGCCTTCTTTTCGGAAATCCGTCCAAGATCCGTTCCCTCCAACGCTATCTTTCCCTTGGTTGGCTGATCCAATGTCGCTAATATATTTAAAAGCGTGGTCTTTCCCGAACCAGATTCTCCCATAATTGCCACATACTCGCCCTTTTCAATAGAAAATGTTATATCACGAAGTGCCTGCACATTATTTCCACCAAATCTTGTTGTATATATTTTTTGTACTTGTTCTACTTTTAATAATTCCATTTTTCTCATCCTCGTACATCCTCTTTTTTTGATTGCACACTTATTATAACAGACAAAAAAATGCAATGCCTGTCTGTGGCATTACATTTTTATGAGTAATATTACAAAATTGTAATATTGTCCATGATAATAGAAACTTTTGTCCCCTCGCCGATTACAGAATCAATCTGGATTGCATGAGATAATTCTCCTACAATTCGATTGCACAGATAAAGTCCCAGTCCTGTTGAGGTTCGTTCATTTCGTCCATTCGTTCCGGTAAATCCACGTTCAAACACACGCGAAAGGTCTTCTTTTGCGATTCCCATTCCTGTGTCCTGAATCGTTAAAATCTGTTTCTCGCAGTCGCATTTGATGCTGACACTTCCAGTTTTTGTATACTTCAAAGCGTTGGACAGAATCTGTTCGATCACAAACTGCAGCCATTTTTCATCGGTAAGAACCTGACAAGAAAAGCTTTCAAAATCCAGCTTGATTTTCTTTCGGATAAACATACGGGCATATTTACGAACTGCATTTTGAACAATATTTTCCAGATTGCATTGCCCAATCAAAAGGTCATTATGTAACGTGCGAAGTCTTTGATAGCACAGCATCATCTCTACATACCCTTCGATATCGAATAATTTCCCTTTTAACTCTTCCTTGCAATCGCAGGTTTCCGTCTGAAGCAGCAGACTCATTGCAGCAATCGGGACTTTAATCTGGTGCGCCCAAAGAGTCTGATAATCGGATGCCTCTTTGTCTTTATCCTTTTGTTCTGTTTCCATCTGCCTTTTTTGATCAGCCAGGAGAAGCAGCAACTGTTGATAGTCTTTTTCATATGGGTCTGCTTCTTTTGGGAGAACAGCCTCTATCGTATCCAATGATGATTGTATGCTACAGAGTTCCTTATGATGTCCGCAAAACTTCTTATATTGAATCAGGAAGACAATGACCTGAATCACGAGATATAAGCACGCTAAATATAGTGGTATCGTAAGCGATAACCCACAAAGCCAAAACATCAAAAGAAAAACAACCACAGCACCTGCAACTGCCCCCAGCCATGGTCTATGTTCCTTCATAAATTCTTTTATCAGCGAAGTTTCTTCCCGATTCATCTAGTTTTTTTCCTCCGAATTAATCTGGTATCCAATCCCTCTTTTTGTGATGATATAATCCTTTAAGCCAATCCCTTCCAGTTTCTTTCGTAGTCTTGCCATACTGACTGTCAGTGCATTATCATCTATGTAGGAATCTGTATTCCACAATGCTTCCATAATATCTTCTCTTGCTACGATTCTTCCGGTCTCCTGCATCAATTTCTGTAGGATTCGATATTCATTTTTCGTAA
This sequence comes from Hespellia sp., assembly GCA_028689735.1. GTDB lineage: Bacteria > Bacillota > Clostridia > Lachnospirales > Lachnospiraceae > Hespellia. The sequence continues at coordinate 5,796 of JAQVCP010000116.1, forward strand.
GCTCAACCGAATGTTCATTATAATGCACACTCGCTTTATCCTGATTCAGAACCACCTGCCCTGACTGCAAGAGCATATCCGTTCCACGAAGTTCATACGTTCTGCGCAGCATTGCTTCAATCTTCGCTGTAAGAACCTGAATATCAAATGGCTTCGCAATAAAATCGTCTCCGCCCATACTCACAGCCATTACGATATTCATATTGTCCGACATAGAAGACAAAAAGATAATCGGAACCTGCGATATCTTTCTTATCTCTTTGCACCAATAATATCCATCAAAGCTGGGAAGACCAATATCCATTAACACCAGATCTGGTGAAAACTCCACGAACTCATTTCTTACATTATGGAAATCCTCTATTGTTTCGCACTCATATTCCCACGATTCCAAATATTTTTGAACCGTAGATGAAATCACATTATCGTCATCAACAATTAAAATTTTATACATACTCATACCCTTTTCTTGATTTATTATACGCATTCATGATTCGTCGAATCAATCCAGCTATTATGTATGCCCCTTCTATAATCAGTATGAACCATACTACAGACATAAAAAACGGCTGATTATATACCATTAAAAATGGATATGGTCCTGTCATAACATGAAGTACATTTAATATTACTGCCGTAACGGCATAAATAATCGTTGGTACTAATGCAATTTTCACATCTTTGCTTCGTATTTCCACATCGCTTTCAAATAGTATAAGAGATACAAAGGCTATAATAGGACAAAGGAAATGATGGTACAGCATCGTACCATGAAATAGCATCACCTTATATCCTCCCATCTTTGATGTGGGCGCAAGTACAAAAATAACAACTAGAAATGTGACCATCAACAGGCATACGGCTATGTACTTAAAGCGGACTGCGCTCTCTGCTGCCTGCGACTTCTTTCCCGTTAGACAAAGTAATTGATTTACCGCCATCAGACCACAGGCAAGCATCGCAACGATATTGCTATCCTGTGTATAGAATTGGAACAAGCCCCAGCCATGCTGCTGAATGCTCATTACAAGTCCGATAATTTCCAATATAACCACGATCAGATTCAGAGCCAGACCTATTATAATGTTGTGTTTTTTGTTCATTTTATGCTTTCCTCTTCTGTCAATATTTAATACTTACCAATACTTCTATTTAAATATCATATCTGAATTTCTCCAAAGTATCAATACCAAATATGACCGCATAAGGAGCATGACAACTCCCTATGCGGTCATAATAAAATGAACTACTCTATTGATTCCACTTGTTCTTCTTCACTTAGCAGTATCATATCCGGAACTTTCTGAACCTCCGATTTCTTTTCTTCCTCTACTGGCTCCTCCTTCGG
>JAQVCP010000117.1 GCA_028689735.1 Hespellia sp.
CCTATGTTTGAGTTTTGGCTTGCGATACCATACTCATTGTATCATAGGAGGTTTTTTGTTGTTATCATCACCGCTTCTGCTTATTCCATTCGCCCCAGCATAGCTGGGGGATTAGGATTTTCATTCATTTGTATCTGTTCCAGCATTTGAATAATCAATGGATATACTTCCACCTGCTGCGACAGTAGCGCTGCTTCCAGAGATTAAACTAGCAATAAAGGTACGGCTTGTATCCAGTAAAGTGACTTTCCAATTTTTTGTTGCGTCAGTATACTCAGAAACAGAATTTAACGCGGCGGCACCTACGGTGCCGATTGATTTGCCGCCGACCGCGGCAGATGAGAAGAGAACAGATTCCAGATTTAAGTTAAAAGCGGGACGCACACCCGGGGAGGTGTAATCTACATCGTAGTCACCGACAGCGCCGTCCTCGATCACGAAGCCCGCAGAGTTAGTATGCCTGTAGGGGGGCGACCGCAGCCACCAACCGCCAGCGGCTCCGCCGCTTGTCGTTGTTGCAAGTCCCTCATCTCTATCATTTGCCCCTATGTATGTTGCCGCTTCTTCTGCTGATAGATAAAACACCTTCTCATCTGCAAGAGAACTCGTTCCCCAAGGAATATTATATTGGGTTGTTTCAGCATCACTTTTGCTCACGCTTTTAAGTGCCTGTTTTTCGGAAGCTGTAAATGCATCGCTTTCTGCAAATGCAGTACACCACGCCTGTGCATCACTGTGCTGCCATACATTCGAGTCGTTATCAAACGGCACACCGCTTGGTTCCAGCAGATATTCAGACAGCAGGAACATACCGTTTGCTTCTCCTGCATTATCTGCATCTGCATCAAGCACTTTCCACTTGATGTCTTCGCCGTTGTAGTTTCCAAAGTACACGAAATCCTTGTCCGCTACGCCGCTTGTTCCAAGTGCAATTTTTTTGGTTGTGGTATCTTCGGCATTTGCCACCACACTGCTAAATGGCACGATACCAAGCACCATTGCCACCACTAAGAGTAACGATAAAATTCTCTTTTTCATTGTGTTTCCTCCTGACAAGATGATTCATTGGTGGGTTACGGCTTTATTACGGAATATTTTTCCTTGAGCATACTGCACATCTGCCACAGCATATCCATCTGGGGCTTTAAGTAGGCTTCGTCCTCAAACAGTGCATAGTGTACGCTGGCACGCACAAAGGTAAAAATCATCGGCTGAATAATCTGCCACGGAATACCCAGACGACGCTCCAGCTGCTTTGCATACTCTGTGTATCTCTGCTCCACGCCCTTGAAAAATTCTTTGCCGTATTCCAGATATTTGGGAGAGGTGTACACCTGATACATAAAGCGGTATTTTTTGCCGTGCTTTTTTGCTGTCCAGTAGGGCACTTCCTCCACAAAGCGTTTAATATCCGCCGGGTCTTTGGGGGACAGTGCCATAAATTCCTCCTCCACCTTTGTCATGCAATAGGCGGTGGACTGAATAATTAAATCGTCGATGCTGTCAAAGTATACATATATATTGCCGGTCGTCATACCGCAAGCCTTTGCAAGTGCCTTCAGCCCTGTTGATGCTATACCGTTCTCACAATAACAGTCAAAGCACTGTTCCATAATTTCAAGTTTTCTTCGCTCGTGTTGTTTTGATACGCCCATGTTTAACCACCTTTCAAGTGTGTTACTAATTATTTAATTAGTATAACATGAATTCAAAAGATGCTCAATGGTTTGTCTATTCTGTGGGAAAAAGTTTTCATTATATAGTGATTCCTTGTATCGCATTCTCATACAAGAACACCTTTAGATTATCACTTTCTCCAGTATTGTAGTATTCCAACAACAGACAATTAAACTGTTCCATATGTTTATCTGTAATTGTTAATAATCCAGCCCCCGATTTAATCAATATTTTATTAGCAAGCATTAGGCTGGTTCGCTTATTACCATCCCCAAAAAATTGACCTCTTGTACCCCAAACAAATGCATTCAATGCCTTTTCTGTGGCAGAATTATTATCACATAAAATTGCTGACAGTTCTTGCTTAACCACGCTTTCTTGTGGAACAGGAGGTATATAATCAGTTCCAGAGATACCAACTGTTCCTGTTCGCAGCTTTCCCCATTCCAATGCTTCATTTCTTGCTATATACTCATTGAATTTGCACCAATACTCAAAGGTCAAAGGTTCATCTACTGTACTTAAAAGATATTTCCAGACATCTCTCATATTCAATATAGCTTGTATATCGTCAATCTGCACATTCGGTACATTGACTCCATTCAATATGGTCTTTGTTTGTGGAAATGTTACAGCCCTATTTTCCATTTTCATTCCACAATATACATTTTCATCCAATTTCTTTTTTGCAAGAAACAGACTTTGTTCTGCTGTCAAATCGAATTTATCCGTAAATATCATTTCTATACCTCTTTCTGGCTTATCGAAATTATTCGTCTCCTACATTAAATCGCTAAAATAAGCAGCTACCTATTATTGTACTAACTTATTTTCATATTATAGCACCTTTAATCATCTCAGTTAAAATCATTCACAATCTGGCACTTGCTATGCCTTACACATAAAATTTGATATCATCCGTAACAAAAGCCTGTTTCCATTTTGAACAAATAAGAAAAAACTGAGCTGCTATAAACTCCATTAATTCATTTAATTCCCTGTTTGGAATCCTGCTCCCGTTATTTGCCAAAATACATCCACCTGTTTTAGTCAGCCAAATTTTTGTTGCATTAGCTGATGGTTTTCCCTTTGAAACATGGACATGAATTGGCTCACCTTCTTCATTAGACCAAAAATAGACCACATATCCACTGACTGTAAAAAGTTTAGGCAATCTGAATCCCTCCATTTTCGGCATATTTATACAAAAGATGTGCATTCGTATGCAATAGTTCTTCAAACATTGCTATTTCATCATCTGTATATCCTACTCTCTCTATCCACGTATAATCTGGAAGTTCACATCTTGCACTATCAAATCCATTCTCTACAGGTCGTTCAAAGTTTACTATCACTTTCTTTCTTCCGTTTTCCTCTATAATCTGAGAATGTACAATTTCTGTTTCATCTGATAAGGTCATATACGGATACATCATGATTCATCACCTCTCATCTACATTTGCTTTATTATAATATAGTCCCATTTGATGAATACATTATATCATCTCTGTTCCAATAATAATATCTACTGGACAATTTTTTATCTTTCGTATTGAGCGATATGCCTGTGTCGTTAAATCTTTCAAATCTTTTCTCTTATCCTCCACAATAATATAAAAATCAATATCGCTTTCTTCTGTATATGTTTCATTAGCAAAAGAACCAAATAAATAGATTTTCAATGGCGTCAATTGAGTAATAAACTGTTCTTTTAAATCTTCAATTTCCTGTACTGACATGACCTCACCGCCTTTTATATAATATTATTACCACCCTGTAATCATATTATATCATCGTGATATGTAGTTGTCATGTAGTTTCTTAAACCTTCATTTTTACGAAAAAAGACCTCAAAACTTAGGATTACTCCTAAATTTTAAGGTCTATTTCTTAGTCTTTTTCTTAGACTATTTCCTATTTACTTTCCAGTGCTGCCTGTGCTGCTGCCAGTCTTGCGATTGGTACACGGAATGGGCTGCAGGATACATAGTCAAGTCCGATCTGGTGACAGAACGCTACAGATGTAGGATCTCCGCCATGCTCTCCACAGATACCGATGTGAAGCTCCGGACGAGTCTTCTTACCTAATTCAATCGCCATCTTCATAAGCTTGCCAACACCATTCTGGTCAAGTCTTGCAAATGGATCGCTCTCGAAGATCTTAGCATCATAGTAAGCATCTAAGAACTTACCAGCATCATCACGGGAGAAACCAAATGTCATCTGTGTCAAATCGTTTGTACCGAAGCAGAAGAATTCAGCCTCTTTTGCGATCTCGTCAGCTGTAAGAGCTGCTCTTGGAATCTCAATCATCGTACCAACTTCGTACTTGATCGAAGAGCCTGCTGCTGCGATCTCAGCATCTGCTGTCTTAACTACGAACTTCTTAACATATGCTAATTCTTTTCTGTCGCCTGCAAGTGGAATCATGATCTCTGGTACGATCTTCCAATCTGGGTGCTCTTTGTCAACTTTGATTGCTGCACGGATAACAGCTTTTGTCTGCATCTTACAAATCTCTGGATATGTGATTGCAAGACGAAGCCCTCTGTGTCCCATCATCGGGTTGAATTCATGCAGACCACTGATGATTGCCTTAATCGTCTCAACGGATTTGCCCTGAGAGTCAGCTAATTTCTTGATATCCTCTTCGTCTGTAGGAACAAATTCATGAAGCGGTGGATCAAGGAAACGGATGGTAACCGGGTTGCCTTCAAGTGCTTCGTATAATTTTTCAAAATCTCCCTGCTGTTCTGGAAGAATCTTCTCAAGTGCTGCTTCTCTTTCTTCTAATGTCTCAGAACAAATCATCTCACGGAATGCATCAATTCTGTTGCCTTCAAAGAACATATGCTCTGTACGGCAAAGACCGATACCTTCTGCACCAAGCTCAACGGCTTTTCTAGCATCGTGTGGTGTATCTGCGTTTGTTCTTACTTTTAATGTTCTGTATTTGTCTGCCCAAGCCATGATTCTTCCGAATTCACCAGCGATTGTAGCATCAACTGTTGCGATTGCGCCATCATAGATCTTACCAGTTGTACCATCAAATGAGATAACATCTCCTTCATGGTATTCTTTTCCGCCAAGCTTGAATACTTTGTTCTCTTCATCCATAATAATCTCTGAACAACCAGATACACAGCAAGTACCCATACCACGTGCAACTACGGCTGCATGGCTTGTCATACCACCACGGGCTGTCAAGATACCCTGAGCTGCTTTCATTCCTTCGATATCTTCCGGAGATGTCTCAAGACGAACAAGAACGACTTTCTTGCCAGCGTCTGCCCATTTTTTGGCATCCTCTGCTGTAAATACAATCTGTCCTGATGCTGCTCCCGGTGCTGCTGCTAATGCCTTTGCAATTGGAGTCGTAGCTTTTACTGCCTCTGAATCGAACTGTGGATGAAGAAGTGTATCTAAGTTTCTTGGATCGATCATAAGAACAGCTTTGTCCTCTGTGATCATGCCTTCATCTACAAGGTCGCAGGCAATCTTAAGAGCTGCTGCTGCAGTTCTCTTACCATTACGTGTCTGTAACATGTAAAGGTGTTTGTCCTCAATTGTGAACTCCATATCCTGCATATCTCTGTAGTGATCTTCCAGAGTATCACAGATAGTAACGAACTGCTCATATACTTCTGGCATAACGTCTTTTAAGTGGTCGATTGGCTGTGGTGTACGAACACCTGCAACTACGTCCTCGCCCTGAGCGTTCATGAGGAACTCGCCCATCAGCTTCTTCTCGCCTGTAGCCGGGTTACGTGTAAATGCAACACCTGTTCCGGATGTCTCACCCATGTTACCAAATGCCATCATCTGTACGTTAACAGCTGTTCCCCATGAATATGGGATATCGTTGTCACGACGGTAAACATTCGCACGTGGGTTGTCCCATGAACGGAATACGGCTTTGATTGCACCCATTAACTGCTCTTTTGGATCAGTTGGGAACGCTTCGCCAAGTTTTGTCTTATATTCTTCCTTGAACTGGTTCGCCAATTCTTTTAAATCATCTGCTGTAAGGTCTACATCCTGTGTCACACCTCTGTCAGTTTTCATTTTATCGATAAGCTCTTCAAAGTACTTCTTACCAACTTCCATTACTACATCTGAGTACATCTGAATGAATCTTCTGTAGCAGTCCCAAGCCCAACGTGGATTGCCTGACTTTGCTGATAATACTTCAACTACTTCTTCGTTTAAACCTAAGTTTAAGATTGTATCCATCATACCAGGCATAGATGCTCTTGCTCCGGAACGAACTGATACTAACAATGGATTCTCTTTATCACCGAATTTCTTTCCTGTGATTGCTTCCATCTTCTCGATTGCGTCCATAATCTGATCCATAATCTCATCGTTGATTACTTGTCCATCTTCATAGTACTGTGTACAAGCCTCTGTGGTGATTGTGAATCCTTGTGGTACTGGAAGACCAAGATTCGTCATCTCAGCTAAGTTAGCACCCTTACCACCGAGAAGGTTTTTCATAGTTGTATTGCCTTCTTTAAATAAGTAAACCCATTTTGCCATTTTAAATGACCTCCTAAATTTTATTAAATTCTACTAAGTCGCATGTAATATTTTATCGTTTTAGACAGTATTCGTCAACCCTTTTTGCACAAAGCATAGTCATTTTTTACATATTCTGTAAGATTCCTTGTTTTTCAGCTGTACATTGTATACAATTGTACTTTTTTAAGTACTTTCGCTCATTTTTCTTGCAAAAACGGGACCATTCCCGAAAATGACGAGAGCTCCTTTCCATAAGACACAGAAAAAAAGACAAACAGCAAGGGGGAATTTTCTCCCTCTGCCATTTGTCTTTCTTCATATTTATAGTGCATTACTTTAGTCAAAACGGATATTCGCAATCCGCTTTGCAACTTCCTTGATGAGGTTAAAGTATTATGCTTCTGCCAGGAATGCCTTGTATGCTCTCGTCGCCTCGTAAACATCTGCCTTGCTTGCCACTTCCCATGGGGCATGCATGTTGAGTACAGCCACCCCGCCGTCAATGACTTCCATCCCGTAGGCGGCAAGGATATATGCGATGGTTCCTCCGCCTCCAAGATCGATACGTCCCATCTCGGTCATCTGGAACGAAATCTCATTTTTATCAAAAATCTTTCGCAGCTGTGCGATATACTCCGCATTGGCATCGTTGGATCCGCTCTTACCTCTGGAACCGGTATGCTTCTTGATTACAAGACCATTTCCAAAGTGAGAAGCGGACTTCTTATCATAGGCGCTTGCATACATCGGGTCATAAGCAGCTCCCACATCCGATGAAATCATCTTCGAGCGGGCCAGCGTTCTGCGGACCTTAATCTCCTCTTTTTCTCCCATCAGATAGAGAAGCTCTGCCACTGCATTTT
>JAQVCP010000030.1 GCA_028689735.1 Hespellia sp.
GCAGTGATATTCAGACAAGGCTGGATTGCGGAGAGGTGACTCTGAAAATGTCGGCGGATTACCCGTCCAATGGAAGTATTCATGTGGGCGTGCATCCGTCGAAATCAGGCTCGTACTTTAAGGTCGCCCTTAGGAAACCAGGTTTTTCCCGGGAATTCCAGATTAAGGTGAATGGAGAAGCTGCGGCGTATACCTTTGAGAAGGGATACATTTATCTGGAGCGCAGCTGGCAGGACGGAGACCAGATTGAGCTGGAACTGGATGTGAGCTATCGTTTTGTGCGCTGCAATCCGATGGTTGCAGATAATATCGGTAAAGTCTCTCTAATGAAGGGGCCATGGGTGTATTGTCTGGAAGAGGCAGACAATGGCAGACATCTGGCTTCTATCATGATTGATACGGAGAAAGAAGCAGAAGAAGTTGTGGATAAAGAGCTGTTTCACGGTACGATGTGTGCAAAACTTTATGGAAAACGTATCGCTTATCCAGAGCAGGAAGCAGGTCTGTATATGGAAGAAAAGCCTTCTTATGTGGAGGACACTTTGAAAGCGATACCTTATTGCTGCTGGAATAACCGCGGCAGGGGCGAGATGCTGGTGTGGATGAGAGAGCAGTAGGAATTGTGGTTTGAAAGAGTGAACGTCCACTTTATGTGTTACAAATAGAAAAAATAATAGGATTCCCAAAAGTGGTTTACACGCAGAGTATAGTATGCTATGATATCGGCACCAGAGTTCATTCAACTTTGGTGTCGATTTTTTGGTATAACACACAAAATGGTTGTTGTTTGCCAAATATGCAAGTGAAGATCCAGTGGACCTTTATCTTGTTCGGGTCGAGTCTGACCATAGTTTCCAAAATGAATAGTAAGATGAAAGAAGATGATTTTATTGATTGTATTGAAACAGATGTAATTATTATAAATTAGGATACAATAAATTGAGTGATATAACAAGAAATTTTCTATTGACGAATAAGGGATATATCCCTTATAATGTAAATGGAAGTTTCAAGAAAGGAAAAAATGAGCTTTCATATAGATTTTTATAAAGATAGGGATGGAACATGTCCAGTTGAAAAATTTCTTGATTCCATGAACAGTAAAATACGAGTAAAAATATTGCGAATGATTTTGCTTTTAGAAGAAAATGGGAACGAACTTAGAGAGCCGTACTCAAAATATCTTGCAGATAATATTTTTGAACTTAGAATAAAGCTGGGAACAGATATTGTTCGAATACTATATTTTTTTGAAGCTGGAGAACGAATCGTGTTAATAAATGGGTTTGTAAAAAAAACGAGAAAAACGCCCCAAAAAGAGATTGAAAAAGCAAGAAAGTATCGAGATCGTTATTTGTCAGAAGGGAAGTGTCGAGATGAATGATTTTAGAGAATATCTTAAGAATCAGTTGGAGGATCCGGTATTCAAAAAAGAGTGGGACAATTCTGAAGCGGAATATAATTTGATAAAGGCTATGGTGGAAACACGAAAAGAAAAGCATTTAACTCAAAAGGAGCTTGCAAAACGAACTGGAATTGATCAGTCAGACATCAGTAAGATTGAAACAGGAAATGCAAATCCGGCTTTATCCACATTGAAGAGATTGGCGGATGGGATGGATATGGTTCTGAAACTTGAGCTGGTTCCCAAAAAAAAGAAGCATTAAATGGACTTGAATAAAGGATTCTTTAATTTATACTGGGTGAACAAGTGATGAAAACCCGAGCAGTAGGAATTGTGGTTTGAAAGAGTGAACGTCCACTTTATGTGTTACAAATAGAATAGGAGAAATAGATTTGGTAAAATGCCAGAGGAAAAGTGAAATTTAACTTGACCTCACCACTCCACAGCCGTATACTAAAAATAACTTAAAAAGTCCACTGACGTAAGTGGCATGGTATTGCAAGGGAGCACCTCATTTTTTGATGAGCGTGCTCTCTTTTTCTGTGCATTTACAAGGTGGATAGAAAAAGCAGACATTCGATTTAAACTTGTTTGAAATTTCATGGATGTGTGTGATAAACCTGCCACTCAAAGTATTTGAGGAGGCGCTATATGATATAGGGAGGAGCACTATGGACAGCTTAGCACAAAGATGTACAACAGTTCTGGAATCTACGGAGGCAAGGGCAGGACTTGCAGCAAGACTGCTCGCCAAACATGAAGTCAGAACATTGGCTATCATCGGCCCGGGAGTGGTTGGGAAAATCTGTCTGGCATCGTACATGAAAATGTTTGTCAGTATTGATAAAATTTATTTAAAAGGAAGTACGGTGCATTCGAAGACGGCACGCCGTATGAAAAAGTTCATTGAAGCGAATTACCCTCAGGTAAAACAGGTGGTAATCTGCGCAACATTAAAAGAAGCTGTGGAAAATGCGGACATTGTGAGTGAATCTGCTTCCATCAAGATGAAGGAGTATCCAAGATACAAGAAAGAATGGTTCAAACCGGGAGTACTGATTATCTCATCAGGAACATTTTATATGGAGCGGGCAGAGCTCCTGGACATCACAAAGGTACTGGATAATTATGAAATGTATGAAGAATACGCCCAAGAGGATGAGTCGTTCATTCGGAAGGACAAAAAAGGGCGCCATGAAGCAACCGGCTGTCTGGGAGAGGACCTTGTATATATGATGCAGGAAGGTGTCTTAAAGCGGGAGAGTGTGCTGAGCCTGGGAGAAATCATTCTTGGAAAATGCAGGGGGCGTACATCAGAAGATGAGTTGATTGTGGTTGCGCTGGGAGGACTTGCCCTGGAGATTGTGTTAGCGTAAAAAGTGGTTACGCACCTCTGAATCTGTGGTATACTATACGCGATGGCAATGAGCAGTGCCATCAGTTGACTGATAGAATGAGGAACACACGGAAGTGTGCGTGTGTCGACAATTGTATGTACAGGAAAATCACAATTTGGAGGAAATACACATGATAGGAATTATCGGGGCTATGGAGGAAGAAGTTGCCCAGTTGAAAAAAAATATGTTTGTCAAAGAGACAGTGGAGCTTGCTGGAATGACCTTTTGCCAGGGAGACCTGGAGGGCAGAGCGGCAGTCATCGTCAGAAGCGGAATCGGAAAAGTCAATGCGGCAATCTGTGCACAGATTTTGATTGATACATTTCATGCGAAAGTGTTGATTAATACCGGAGTTGCCGGATCCCTTGATGCAGATATCGACATCGGGGACATGGTCATCTCTTCCGATGCTGTTTATCATGATATGGACACGACGATATTTGGAGATGAGCTGGGGCAGGTACCGAGAATGGATACACTTTCATTCCCGGCAGACCGGGGGCTGATTGAGAAGGCAAAGGCAGCCAATGAGGAAATGAATCCGGACATCAATACTTTTGTGGGAAGGATTGCCAGCGGAGATCAATTCGTCTCATCTCACGAGATGAAAGAGCGGATTGCATCGCATTTTCATGCGCTTTGTGCAGAGATGGAGGGCGCGGCAATTGCCCATGTGGCTTATGTAAATGATATTTCGTGCGTCATCATTCGAGCGATTTCGGACAAAGCAGACAACAGCGCGACCATGGATTATGGTACCTTTGAAAAGAAGGCAATTGAACACTCCGTAAGGCTTGTCACTGCACTTCTTCCGCGGATTTAATGATAGACAGGACTTTTCCTAATGAATAAAAAAGAGAAAGAAACAAATAAAATAAGAAATATAATTGTTTCTACAAAACTAAATATGGAATACCTTTAGAACTACAGATTCGCTGATTTTCGACAGAGCATGTCGGAATAAGGAGAACGATTATAAGAGCCTCTATGCTTTTTCTAAGTTATAATGAAAGAAAAAGCAGGAGGTTTCTTTTATGTTAGATGTAATCGTAACAACAAATATTGTATATTATCTTATGGCAGCTGTGGGGGTGATTGGTGTTATAGCAAAGCTTGTCAGCCATGTCACCTTAAAATCTCTGGTTCGCGCATCCAGCAATATGTCAAAAAGTACACACAGACTGATAAAGCTGATTCGCAGCAAATACGATCATGCGAGTATGATTCACGATACTGTTGAGAATGTAGATGCATTTGTAGAAAAGTTTATTTACGAATACCGGACCTTTGGGTTCAAGATACATACCTGGCGGCAGCTGGAGGAGCAAAGCATTATATTTGCAGGTGTGCTTGCAGCCATTGGGGCAGTCAGTAATTACATTACGTATGAATTCGGAGATGCGACCTATCGTTACATCGGAATCGGACTGGCAGAAATGATTCTGCTCTTTGTCCTGATGCACATGACGGATGAGGACTATAAGATTGATGTGATGAAGGCTTATATCGTGGATTATCTGGAAAATGTCTGTGCCCCCCGCTACCGCAAAATGCATATGGCAGAGGGCGAACGGCTCAGTGTCATCGGTGAGGAAGAGAATGCACCTGTGAAAAAATCCGCCTTGAAAGAGGCAGTGCTCACTTCAGCAAAGCCGGAGAAGCTCAAGATAAAGCGTGTGGAACCTAAGGTGGTAAAGCCCAAGGAAATAAAAACAAAGGAAATGGAACAGGAATATCGGAAGGAATTGGAACCGGAGCCGGAGAAGCGTGCAGATGAACCGAGTATGCGGGAGGATGCAATCCGGCAGATACTTGAGGAGTTTTTGGCTTGAGAAAGTATGAAACGGTTACTGAAATGGTTCAGCCTGAGAAAGCTCTGGGAAACTTACAAGAAAACTTGTTGCAATGTGGAAAGTCTATATTTATAATGAAGGAGAAGAACAACTACAGGAAGAAAAGGAACCACAAGAGAGCATAGATGAATAAAGGAACAGGACAAATTATTTAAAGGTCGTTTGCATTGCAGACGACCTTTCTTCAACATAAAAAAAAATAGCTTTTACATGCAACACTAAGACCTTTTTTTGACTCTAATAGATATACAATAATAGCTGAACAACATTTTTGGACGTTACCAACGAGCGTTCGCAGTAATTTTGCCAAGGCATAATTGAACATGGGTGAGGCGGATGTAAGAATCCGGTTTACAGGAGAGGGGGAACACGGATGCATACGTGTGAGAAAAATACTGGTGATGAGCTGGTTAAGCGGGCGAGAGGCGGAGATACAAAAGCATTTGCCAAATTGTACGAAGGAATCTATGTGGATTTGTATCGTTTCGCATTTTATATGATGCGCAATGCACATGATGCAGAAGATGTAGTGAGCGAGGCAGTGATTTCTGCTTTTGAGCACATCTCCAATTTGAAGAAAGCCAGTGCTTTTCGGAGCTGGATGTTCACAATCGTGAGCAACGGGTGCAAGAAGCGGCTGCTTTCAAAAGAATGCAGCCAGGTGGAGCTTAAGGAGACAGACCTTAGTGCAGAATTGAATCTGGAGGAAGAACATGATGTACATAAGGCGCTGTGGAGCCTGACGCAGGAGGAGCGGATGATTGTGCTGATGCTGGTACTGGGTGGATACAACAGCCGGGAAGTAGGAGAAATTCTGGAAATGAATCCGATTACTGTGCGGTCAAAGCAGAAGCGAGCCTTGGAAAAGATGAGGTTATTATTAGGAGAGGAAGGAGGAGTCTGATATGAGTGAGCAGGAGAAAAAAACGCTAGAAGCTTTGGACATAACCAAAAGTGAAAACGAAAAAAATAAAGAAGAAAAAAACAATTATCTGGAAGAAGGACAGTTCTCAGAAACAAAAAAATATGATTCCATGGAAGAAAAAAAGAATGATACAGATATTGATGAGATAGAAAATAGTTTACAAAACGACTTAAAAAATGCTTATATAGAAATTCCGGATTCCCTTAAACCTGAGAATATAGAAAAGATGTTAGCTGGTGATACAGCGGAGGCAAGCAGCAATGCAGACATTTCTGAAACCGAGTCGGATGCAAATGTTAATGCTTCAGCGACAATAATGGATGAACAGACAACAGAAGAAAAACAGGAGTCTGGTAAAAAGAAGAGAACATTTCAATGGAAAAAGGCTCATGCTTATGCAGCAATTGCCGCCAGTCTCTGTATTATTCTTGGAATTACAGCGGCAATCAATTACAGTGATTTGACAGGAAACCAGAATATGGCAAATAACGCAGCAAATAATTCGGGAAGTGACGCATCAGGAAAAACGTCCTCATCAAAGAATAAAAGTGATGCGCAGGATAGCACAGGTAAATCCAGTGACGTAGAAGAGACGAGCAAGATCGCTTCAGCAGAAGATTATGACCAGGTCTATTCTTATATTAAGACAGAGTCAGAGGATACTTCAGATTCCGTTGGGCTCTATCAAAACGAAACTGCAGCAGACACCTCGCAGGAAAGCAGTGCGGCAAATACATCCAGTGCAGAAGGTTCTGCAAGTGCCAAGAGCACTGTGACAGCAGACACCGCAGCTTCCGATGCAGGCTACTCAGATACCAACGTCCGGGAGGAAGGCGTAGGCGAAGCGGATATCGTAAAGACAGATGGAAAATATTTATACATTTTACAGAATAACAGTGAAGTCAGGATTGTCGATATCCAGCAGAGCGAAATGCAGGACGTAGCGTCTATCGAACTGGAACAGAATTATACAACATCAGAAATCTATGTGCAGGATAATAAGCTTTTCATTTTTTTTACAACAACGAATACGTCGGAGGATAAAAGCATCTATGATGGTGGTGTCTACCGCGAATCAGCCACGGTCAAGACCTATGACATCACGGACCGTTCAGCCCCGAAAGAAATCGGTTCGGTATCCCAAAGCGGAAGCTATTATTCCATGCGTGTGGTGGACGGGTACATTTATCTGCTCAGCCAGTTCTATGTGAATACCTGGCAGCTTCAGAAAGATGATCTTGAAAGCTACATTCCGTATGTGCAGGGGAAAGCCATCCCGATTGCGAACATTTACATGCCGCCGTACAGCCAGGCGAATCAGTATATGGTCGTGACCTCCATCGACATGAATGACCCGGAAAATGTGGTAGACAGCAAGGGCATTTTCTCACAGGGCGGAACTTGTTATGTGAGCAGCAGTCATATTTACATGTGTGATTCTGTTTATGCAGACAATGCCAGTTATACAAGGACTTCTATCCGAAAAATTTCCTTTAAGGACGGGAAATTGTCCGGTGTGGCTCAGACGAAGGTGTGGGGAACGCTGAACGATTCCTTCAGCATCGATGAATACAAAGGCAATCTGCGGCTGGTAACGACTGTCAATGCTTCCGGTGGTTTTATACCGTGGCTGGCAGGTTCCAATGCCAGAAGCACGGACACAAGCGCAGCCAGTACAGACAATGGAAGTATTCTTCAGGATTCCAATGCCCTCTATATTCTAGATGAAGATCTGGAACTTCTTGGGAAAATTGAAGGACTTGCGAAAGATGAGACCGTATATTCGGCGCGATTTATGGGGGACAGCGGATATTTTGTGACCTTCCGTCAGACAGACCCGCTTTTCTCGGTGGATTTGTCTGACCCGGAAAATCCGAAGATTCTGGACTACCTAAAGATACCGGGATTTTCTGAATATCTCCATCCGTATGGGGATGGACAGCTTCTTGGAATCGGTATGGATGCAGATGACAACGGAATCACCGGCGGTGTGAAGCTGTCTATGTTCGACATCTCAGATCCTTCCAATGTGGCAGAGGCACAGACATCTTTGATTGATCATGTCTACTCCACTGATGTAGGCTACAATTACAAGAGTGTACTCATTGACACCGAGAAAAACCTGATTGGATTCTCTGCTTATGGGGATGCGCAACACTATTACATATACGGCTATGATAAAGACAGCGGATTCACCTGCCTGTTAGACAGAAAAGTGAACGGCAGCTATGGCACACTTCGTGGTGTGTACTCCGGAAATACATTGTATATAATAGAAGGAAATGCAATAGAAGCCTTTGATCTTGAGACCTTTGAAAAAATAGATGATATTGTATTGTAGAGGGTGCAAAGAGAGTTTGACAAAATACCGTCGGGGACAATTGAAATCCCGGGCGGTATTTTTTTGTGCACAACATTGGGAATGAGGTTGTATTTCAAAAGTAAAGCGGACATAAGCATCCCCCTTTACCCACCGCTTAGTGTTCTCCGCACTTGAAACGGGGGATTGCTTATCTGCGTTCAATTGATTATAATGAAAGGCAGTTGCTAGTGATATTACAGGAATGATTACAAGATAGATGCGCAGCGGATGCTTGGTTGCGATATAGGAGAGTAAAGCGGCAGTGCACCAGGAAGAAAGTGAGTGACATGAATAAAGGATTATATTTTGATACAGCGATGCTTGCAGGCGAAATTGAGCTTTGCAGCGGCTCGGAAATTTACCGGGTGGAGGATACGATGCAGCGAATCCTATCATTGACAGGAAACGGGCAGGCAGAGGTTTATGCGACAACAACGGGCATTATAGCCACGCTGCAGATGGAGGGGGAAGAACCGCTGACTGGAGTCAAGCGGATTGCCGTAAGATCGAATAACCTCAACCGCATTTACCAGGTCAATGAAGTTTCAAGGAAATTATGTGATGGGCGGATGACCATCGAAGAAGCCGCCGCTGCGCTCCGGGCAATCCAGAACGCCAAAGCATATCCCAAGTGGGTCATTCAGCTCTGCCTCATCTTGTCCGTCATGGGATTTACGACACTGTTTGGGGGAAATGGATACGATTTCCTTCTCGCAGGAGTCGCGGCCGGGGTTATGGTTCTGCTTGATCTGCTTATGGAAGGGCGCATTTACATTGACTTTATGAAAGATGTGGTAAAGACCATGGGAATTGCCATGGTGACTATGTGGATCTGCCGTCTCTGCCATCAGGCGCACAGCGGAGTCATCATCATCAGTGCACTGATGCCGCTGGTGCCGGGAATCCCAATTACCAATGCGATTCGCGATACCCTTCAGGGCGATTACATGTCAGGTGTGGCACGGATGCTGGAATCTCTGGTGGTAGCAATCGGAATTGCCGTCGGAGCAGGCGCAGGACTGGGTGTATATCACCTGATGGAAGGATGGTTACTTTTATGATTATAAAATGTCTGGGAGCTTTTCTTGCCACAGCAGCATTGAGTGTCGCATTTGAAGCACCGAAAAAATATCTGCTCCACGCAGGCGTTGCGGGAGCACTCAGTTGGGGAATCTATCTTGTGATTCTTGGGGCATCAAAGGACGTGGTAATGGCGACCTTTGTGGCTACCGCGGTCCTCACGCTGATTTCCCATATTATGGCGAGAATTTGGAAAGCACCGGTCACAATGTATCTGATACCGGCCGTGATTCCCCTGGTTCCAGGCTCAGGAATGTACCATGTGGCATACAGCCTGATCTATGAAAATAAATCCGCAGCTGCCAATTATGGATATGAAACCATACTCCTGGCAGGTGCAATTGCGCTTGGCATCTTTGTGGTGGATATGGTATTCCGTAATAATATGTTGCAGAAAAACAAGAAGAAATCTTCTGACACATCAGCTGCAAAGCTTTTCCGTGAGTGAAATGAGCAGAATCCTTTTGCTGAACGATAGAAAGCAGTAGCCACATTCAATAAGACTACTGCTTTCTATGTGTACCTGGCGGCGCACGTTTCTCAATTCTACTAAAAATTCTTTTGATATCCCCGATATTAAGCTTCTTTTAAGAGTTCACGCAAGTATTTACAGCATGTAGTAGCTTCTTTAGAAAAATCTTCCTTTACAGCAGTTGCTTCTACAGTGAGAATTTCTGTATAGTTAGATTCTTTTAAAGCCTTGAGATATGGTTTGTAATCATACCAGTCATCAGGAAGCGGGAAGAAACGATCGAGCCCCTCTGGATAATCAATATGTGCATGTTTGATAATTGAGTGTTGTGAGAAAATATCGTCAAATGATTCTTCGGATTTAACCATATGTCGCAAATCACACATAGAAGAACAATTAGGATGATTTACAATTTTTAAAAATTCTTCTACTTCAGGAAGTGTATTCAAAAAATTTGAATTTGGTGGACCTAAAGGTTCAATTACAAAACGAATATTATACTCTTCAAATAAAGCACCAAAGGAACGAACAATATTTGCTACAGTTTGGGCAGCAACTTCTTTATCATATCCTTCTGGAATGCTTCTACATTTTCCAGCCCCAAAAGGAATCATGCGGCAACCAAGCTCGGCTGCTCTTACAGCACCTTTTCTCGTATGTTCCAACCAATATTCAAGGTCAAAATCAGGTGTGTGAAATCTTTCGGATAGTGGAAGCAATCCAGAAAAGACTTCAAAACCAAGTTTGGAATCTAATGCTTTCTTTTTAAAGTTTTCGTAAGTATCTAAATCCATATCTGCTAATTCACAGAAATCTAATTCTGCGCAGTCATATCCGGCCTCTTCGATTAAGTCTAGCTGGTTACAGGAACCAAAACAACCAAGTTTCATTTTATTCTCCTTTTTTTGCTGAGCTGTCCCTTGTAACAATACTAAAATCCAGTACGTTATGGAAAGCTTCGATTTGTTGCTTGTTCATTAGTTTCAATAATTTTTTGAATGCGGTTTCTCCAATTTGATAACAGGGTTGATGCACAGTGGTTAAAGGTGGATCAACGAATTGCGATAGTTCGATATCATCAAAGCCTGCAACTGAGCAGTCTTTTGGAATCTCTAATCCTGCCTCCTGCAGTGCTCTCAAAGCACCAATTGCCATCATATCACCGGCAGCAAATACAGCGGAGAAAGGTTTTCTGGAATCCAAAAATTCTTTCATTTGAACATAACCGCTTTGCACTGAGGCATCACCGTATCGTACATATTCCAAGTCCAGTGGAATGCCTGCTGAAGCTGTCGCAGAAAGAAAACCATTCATTCGATCTCGATAAAGAGTCATTTCAACAGGACCAGAAATGAAGACAATATCATTGTGATTTAGTTTCATTAGATACTCAGTCATCGCAGTAGCAGCTTTGTTGTTATCAATGGTTACATTCGGAATGTTGTAGTTTTCTAAATATTGACATGCAACTACAACCGGGTATTGATCTGATATTTGTTCAATCAGAGATTTTGCAACATTGGCAGACAAAGAAATGATACCATCTATCATCCGCTCTTGAATTGCCTGGTAATAATAATCTTCAATATCTGGCTGACCATGCATATCTGCAATTAAAATTTGATAATTGTGTTTTCTTGCACAGTTTTCAATTCCAAATATAATATCAGAAAAAAATGTGTTTCTAATATTGGGGACAATCACAATTACAGTCTTTGTTTTTTGGGTGCGCAATTGTCTTGCCAATACATTAGGTGTGTAGTTTAATTTGTTAATTACATCTAAAACTGATTTATATGTTGCAGGTTTTACTGAACTGTCATTGTGAATTACACGGGATACAGTTGCAGTTGAGACACCAGCAGCTTTTGCAACATCTTTAATAGTGGCCATAATTTCTCCTTTTGGTATGTAATCGATTACTTGCATATATTATAGCAAGTGTAAAGGACTGTGTCAAATAAAAAATGTAACGTTACATAAAAATGCGAAAAATCTGGATGTAACCGAGAAAACTTCTTATTGTTATTAGGCGTTGATAGTTGATTGGAGAAAATATGTATGTGCAAAATGCACAAAAAAAGGGAAGATATATTGTCAAAACTGTGATATATGAAAAGATTGACGAAAGCGATAGGGTGTGCTATGGTTATTACAGAAAAGTAATCGATTACATTTTTGAGAAACTAGTATAAAAGCAGAGGAGGTAAAATTATGAATGATTCCAAGCATAGGGTTTTTAAGAAGATTGACTTTGGGGTCGGTGCAATTGAGGATGTTGGTGTTGGAATCACATTCCTCGGTATCGTAGTACTAGTATCAGTTGGCATTTTTTACAGATATATTTTGAAAGCTGGTATTATGTGGGCACCAGAGATTCAGGAAATTCTTGCAGTATCGATGGTAATGTTTGGGTGTGCAAAAGCGACAAGAGAGGCAGGCCACACAGAACTTAACTCTATTATAAAGATGTTACCACGAAAGGGAAGAGTCGTAGTTAGAGCGTTGACATCTTTAGCAGTGTTGATATTTATGGTTGTATTTTTTGTAACTAGTCTAAAGTATACATTAGAAAGTGGAAATTTGAAAACGATTATGCTAAGAATTCCTTATCGTTTTTTCTATATGTTCCTTCCGATTGGTATGGGATTAAATGTATATGAATTTATTAAGCGGATACCACAGAGAGTGATGATTGATCCGCCTGACGAATATTAAGGAGGGAATAGATTATGGATAGTATAGTGATTTGCAGTCTTGTTTTCTTGGTCTTTTTCTTCATTCTGGTTGGGGTTCCGGTCTATATCAGTTTGGGACTTTCGGGTTTAATCAGTTTGATTGCGTTGAATGCAGTAAAAGGGGCTCCTGTGGCACTGTCTGTTATGAGTTCATCCATTTATACAGGCGTGAGTTCTACAGCAATGATGGCCATCCCATTTTACATTTTGGCTGGAATTATAATGAACAAAGGTGGAATTACGGAAAAACTAATTAATCTTGCGATGTTGATCATCGGTCGGCTTCCAGCAAGTCTGGCTCATGCAAATATTGTGGCGAGTATGTTTTTTGGCGGTATTACTGGTTCGGCTCAGGCAGATACATCATGTATTGGAGGTATTTTGATTCCGGCAATGGTTGACAAAGGGTATACCCCAGAGGAAGCAGTAGGTGTTACAGTTTCATCTTCTACCTGTGGTCCGATTATTCCACCAAGTATTATGATGGTGGTTTATGCGGTTACTGTAAACTGTTCGATTGGTGCTTTGTTTATGGCGGGTGCAGTACCTGGAATAATGATTGGTCTTGGATTAATGGTTGTAGTTGCGATTCGAGACAAAAAACATCATTTTCCGAGAATGACAGAACGATTTAGTAAACAAGAAGTGAAAGATATCTTAAAAGAAGGTCTGATTCCTCTTGGAATGCCAATTATTATTGTGGGTGGAATTATGACGGGGGTTTGTACAGCAACAGAAGCAGGAGCACTTGCAGTTTTGTATAGTTTGATAGCAGGTATTTTTGTTTCTAAAACAGTAAAAGTAAGAGATTTATGGGGAATGCTTCTTGAGGCAGGAGCGCAGTCTGCTGCAATTCTTATGATTATTGCATCAGCAAAAATTTTGGCATATTCACTTAGCGCGCTTCAAATGGGAACCTTGGTTGCAAATTTATTCTTATCAATCACTACAAACAAGTATATCTTCTTATTATTAATAAACTTGCTTTTGCTAGTAATGGGTATGTTTATGGATGGATCAGCAGCACTTATCATACTGGCACCTATTTTTGTACCAATTGCTACGACACTTGGAATCAGCACAATTCATCTTGGAATCATCATGGTATTAAACCTGATTATTGGAGTAGGTACTCCTCCAATGGGGGCATGTCTCTTTATTGCAAGCAAGATTTCAAATATTTCTGTCGAGCGGTGTGCGAAAGGTATTGTTCCTTATTTGGCCGGTGAGCTAGCTGTATTGCTATTGGTTACATACATGCCGTTTTTGGCAACTGCACTGCCGACATTATTGGGGTATGCAGTGTAAATGAGATTTATAAAGAATTAAGGTTATGAGGAGAAAAATATGAACTATAAAATTGCAGGACATACAATGGGAACCCCTGAGTATACTGTGTTGGAGGCAATCGAACTGTTTGGTAAAATTGGATTAGACGGAATCGAGATTGTTGTTCAAGACGATTATAAAAGTGGGCTGCCAACAACTTGTTCAAAAGAAGTATTAGATGCAGTAAAAGATATGGCCAAAGAAGCAGGAATTAAGATTATTGCGTTAACACCATATAATTCAAAATTTAATTCATTGGATTCAGAGGTGCGCAAAGCGGAAAAAAATGAGATTCGTAAAGTAATCGGATATGCACAATACTTAGGTGCAAAATATATCCGAATTTATGCGGGGAATTATGCGGGAAATGAATTAGATCCAGATGGAAAAAAAAGGAACTACCTTATTGAGAGTATGAAAGAATTAGGAGATGATGCTCAAAAAGCAGGCGTAACACTTGTGATGGAAAACCATTTTAATACAATGACGGTTTCAGCAAGGCAAAGTATGGATGCCGCTGCAGCGATTGCTCACCCGGCTGTGGGAATTTTATATGATCAGGCAAATCTTGCATTTACCCTTCAGGAAGATTATAAGACTGCCATTGAGATTCAGATGGACAAGGTGCGATATGTGCATGTGAAAGATTTACAGTTTAAAGAAGGAAACATTGATTTTGTTTCGGATGAAGTTTCGCATCCGAAAGAGGAAGATAGAAATGTTATCACTAGAATTATGGGAGAAGGAAGTATTGAATGGCCTGATATATTGCAGATGATGTATGATAGAGGTTATGACGGATGGCTTTCGTTAGAATATGAGAGACGCTGGCATCCAGATGACATTCCGGATGCATCGGTTGGGATGAAGAAGTCGGCAGAAAATTTGAGAAAATATTTTCTTTCAATTAAATAAGTGCAATCAATGAAAAAATAAAAAGAAAAGAGGAAAAAATTATGAAGAAAAGAGTGATTTCGATTTTGTTGGCAATGACGATGACAATGGGGCTTCTGGTAGGTTGCGGTTCAAATAAGTCATCAGGATCAACACAGTCTACAACTGGAACAACAAAAGATGGTGCGGTAATTGCAAAATTCTCAGCAGTATTTCCGGCTACCGGAACTCAGGCTGATGGTGCCAACAAGTTGGGAGAATTTATTAAAGAAGAAAGTACCGATGGAATTGAAATGGAATTTTATCCATCTTCACAGCTCGGTGATAAAACCGCAGCCATGGAAGGTATGATTAGTGGAACCATCGAGATGAGTGAATTTAGTGCTACCGATTTTTCTAATTATGATGATATGTGGTCAGTGTTCTCGCTTCCATATCTTTGGGACAGCGGATTACAGGCAGTTAATACATTATCTGACCCGGAAATTATGAAGATTCTTGAAGCAAATGCAGAGCAATATGGAATGATGATTATTGCATGGCAGAATCTTGGAAGCAGAAGTATCATGAATTCTAAACATACAGTAAAAACACCAGCAGATTTAAAAGGTCTTACCGTTCGTTGTATGCAGGACCCGGTTCTTACAGGAACAATTGATGCCATGGGAGCATCTGCAACACCTCTTGCATGGGGAGAAGTATACACAGCGATTCAGCAAGGAACAATTGATGGATGCGAGAATTCAACACCTGTTCTTTTGGCAAATGGTCTCCAGGAGACGGCAAAATATTTATCACTTACAGAACAATTTATCATTCCAGATCCCGTTGTGATTTCAAAAAAATGGTATGATTCCCTTTCAGAGGAAAACCAGAAAGCTATTATTTCAGCTGGCGAGCGTTATACAGAATGGTATAACAATGAACTTTGGCCCGATGCTGAGGCAACTGCATTAGAGGAGTTGAAAGATGCTGGAGTTGAAGTGACAGAGGTGGATAAAAAACCATTTATTGAAGCTACACAAGGAATCGTAAATGACTATCTTTCATCTGCAACACAGGAACAGAAAGACCTTTATGAACTTTTGATTGAAACAAAAGATAAATATGCTGAACAATAAGAATTATAAAAGGGAAAAATGATGAAAAATATTACAGATTTAAAAATTGCATTTATAGGAGTTGCACATTGGCATGTTCCACTGTACCTTCGTGCAGCTGAACAAGAAAACATCAGGATTGTTGCTATGAGCGATCCTGATGAGAATAAATTAACACATCTTGCAGCACCGTTTGGGTGTAAGTGCTATACGGATGCGCAAACACTGCTTGATGAAGTGAATCCGGATTTCGTATTTGCTTTTGCACCTCACAACGAAATGCCGGAATTGGCAATGAATCTAGTTCGCAGAAAAATACCATTTTCAATGGAAAAGCCAATGGGGCTATGCGCAGAAGATGTCCAAAAAGTAAAAGAAGCAGCTGAAGAAGCTAGTGTATTTTGTTCTATTCCATTTGTGTGGAGATACAGTGATTTGATTAATGATTTTAAGAAGGAAGTAAAAGCAGAAGATATTGTTCACCTTTCTTTTAAATTTATTGCAGGTCCTACCTCGCGTTATATTACGACTTCTCCCTGGATGTTAGAAGAGAAGACAGCAGGCGGAGGGTGTAATACAAATCTGGGAGTTCATTTTATTGATATGGCAATGTATTTGACAGAATCTACATCGGCAAAAGTGGTTGCAAGTGAATACCATTATGGGGATGAATATGATATAGAAACATATGCCACAACGTTAGTTAAGTTATCTAGCGGAGCAACTCTCAGCCTGGAAACAGGTTACGCTTTCCCGATGGATGAATTGGCTAGAGACAATCGCTGGAATATTGTTACGAAGGATGGCTACTACACATTGGGAGATGGCTGCTTTGAAAAGCGTGTTTATGATAAAAAAACAGAGAAAATAGAGATGAGTACTGACAGTGATGTTTATTATCCAATCTATACGTTAGAATCTCTTCGTCAATATGTTTGCGGAGAGAAACCAAGAGCAGGCTTGGAAGAAATGGAACTGGTCAGAGTGATTCTTGATGAAATGGACGTAAAAGCAAAACAAGCAGAGGAGATTTAAAATATGAAAAAATTATTTGGAACAGTTGTTCCTATTATCACACCATTAACAGAGGCGGACACGATTGATGTTGAATCCTTAAAACGATTGACGGATCATTGCATTAGTAATGGATTAAAGTGCTTATATCCCTGTGGAACAACAGGGGAGATGATGTATCTTACAGTAGAAGAGAGAAAGCTGACAGCAGAAACAGTTGTAAAACATGCAGCTGGTCGTGTCCCTGTATTTGTACATGTTGGGGCATGGAACTTGAAAGATACGATTGAACTTGCAAAACATGCGGTAGAAATTGGAGCAGATGGAATTGGAGTTGTCACCCCGACTTTTTACCAGATTAGTGATCGGGGAATTGCTGATTATTATATTGCAGTTGCAAAAAGCGTTCCAGAAGATTTCCCGGTTTATCTTTATGGAATTAAGCAAAATGCTATAAATGACTTGACAAAAGATGCTTGCGAAATGGCGGTTGCAGAATGTAAAAACATTATTGGAGCTAAATATAGTTTCCCTGATATGACAAGACTTCAAGAACTTATGACAGTCAATAATGAAAACTTCAGCGTTTTGGTTGGACCAGATCACTTGTTTGAAGCTGTTGTTGCAGTTGGCGGTGACGGCGTGGTTTCAGGAAATGCAATGTGTATACCAGAACATTATGCAGCTGTTTGGGATGCGTTAGAGAAAAAAGATTTTAATCTTGCTACAAAACTTCAAAGAAGAACAAATGTCCTCAATGCTACAATGTGTGCAATTAATAATATTGCGGCTTACAAAGTGATATTAAAGAATGAGGGGATTATTTCAACAACAGTTATGAGACGACCATATGAAAATTTAACAGCAGAGCAGGAAAAAGATATTCTTGCCAGAATTGAAGAGTTAAATTACAGGAAGGTTGAAATATAAGAATGATTATTGATAAATGGAAAAATGTAGATTCCTATTTTTCACTCCACCCATTGATGGAAGAAGGAGTACGTTTTGCGGAAACTTTGATGAATTGTCCTGCTGGGAGATATGAGAAGGAACAGGGAATATTTGCGCTGGTACAAGCGAGAGAAACTACTGATATTAAGTCTGAACCAATGGAATGTCATCGCAATTTCTTAGATATTCAAATTGTTGTTTTGGGAAAAGAATCGATGGAATGGACGGATATTGAAGAAACAGTAGAGAGTACTTTCTATAATCCAGAGAAAGACGTAGAACTTCGCATGGGAGAAGGACGAAGGATTACAGTATCAGAAGGCGAGTTTTACATCATGTTTCCGCAAGATTGTCATAAGTGTTGTGGAAATGATGCAGGCAATCAGTTTTCTTATCATAAAATTGTATTGAAGTTACCTATCTAGTTAGAAAGATGGGGGTTAGGAGTAAAAATATGATTATTTCAGTTGTTGGAAGTATCAACATGGATATGACAGTGGTTGCGGAGCGCATTCCCCAAAAAGGAGAAACTCTGGTTGGCAGCAGTATTTCTTATATTCCAGGTGGAAAAGGAGCAAATCAGGCTGTCGCAATGGCCAAGCTTGGAGCAAACGTTCGTATGTTTGGCTGCGTTGGTGATGACAATAGTGGCGAAACATTAATAAACAACTTAAAAAAATACGAAATTGATACAAGGTATATTCAGAAAGTACCGGATGTTGAGACTGGTACAGCCTTTATTACGGTTGGCGAAAATGATAATACAATCGTTGTTGTCGCTGGTGCCAATAATTGTGTTGACTGTAATTATGTTGATAATGTGAAAGATAACATTCTTGAATCAGATCTTGTTGTATTGCAGCATGAGATTCCGATTGAGACTGTTGAGTATGTTACGAAAATATGTCACGAGAATCGGATTAAAGTAATCTTAAATCCGGCACCGGCGCATCCGATTTCAGCTGATGTATTGGAAATGGTTGATTATATTACACCAAATGAACATGAAGCGGTTAATCTTTTTGGTGATAAGGATAGCACGGAAGAGCTGCTTGGCAGATATCCAGAAAAATTAATCATCACTCAAGGGAGCAGAGGAGTTTCTTTTGCCAGGGAGAGTGGTGAAGCGGTAAATGTCCCGGCACGTCCCGCGAAAGTTGCAGATACTACTGGTGCGGGAGATACATTAAATGGCGCATTTGCAGTTCAGATTTCAAAGGGGGTAGACATCGAAGAGGCTCTTCGTTTTGCGAATGTTGCAGCGAGTCTTTCCACGGAACGTTTCGGTGCTCAGGGTGGTATGCCGAAGTATGAAGAAGTAATGAAAGCTATGTAAGGGCGAGGAAAAGAAGATGAAAAAAATAGTATTAACAAAATCGGGACAACTTGAACTTGAATTGGTAGAAGATGATATTCAGTTACAAGAAGGTATGGTGAAGGTTGACGTAAAGGCATGTGGTGTTTGCGGCAGTGATTTGTCTTTGATCGATGGGAAAAGGGATATTACAAAGGAACTGTATTTTGGACATGAATTATCTGGAATTGTTACAGAAGTGGACGACAAAAGTACGGGATTTAAGCCGGGTATGCGAGTAGCTACTGAGTTGGCTAGAACATGTGGACAGTGCTGGAACTGCCGCAATGGTCTCCCGAACTATTGTCGAAGTATGAATGATGCACTTTTGCCGGGGGGATTTACTGAAAAAACTTTAGTGCATAGTACTCCGGATTATGGATTTTTGAGTCTGATTCCAGATACATTAGATGATGTGGTGGCCTCCCTCCTTGAACCGACAAATTGCGCTTATCATATTGCTATGAAGGCAAATCTGAAACCAGGAGATAATGTTGTCGTGTTTGGGCTTGGAGCAATGGGAATTATTGCTGCCATCATATTGAAGAGATTAGGTGCTGGAGCCATCATTTGCGTTGGACGTCGTCCAGCACGACAGGAAAAAGCTCGTCAAACAGGTATCTTTGATGCTGTGGTGGGAAATGATGAAGAAGGTATGAAACAGATTCAAAATATTGTGGGAGAAAAAGGTGCAGACATTGTTATAGAAGCAACTGGTACACCGAAAGTACTTTCTGATGCTTTGAAGACGGTTCGTTATGGTGGGAGAGTTGTTGTTGGGAGTGTATATCATGGAACTATTCCGGAATTTGATCCATTGCCTATCTTTAGAAAAGAATTGACGATGGTTGGAGCTAAAGGTCCAACTATTTATAGAACAACAGATGATCGTTCAGCAGTTGTGTGCATGATGGAACAGGTACAAGATGATTTGAAAAAAATTGTGAGTGTGTATGATTACAAAGATGCTATAAAAGCTTTTGAAGATGCAAAGTCAGGAGAAGCAATCAAGTCTGTGATAACATTTTAGTATCACCAACTAGCGAAGTTGATTGTAAATATCTGCATTGACTGTGTTGGAGCATGTAAAAAAATGAGAGATTTAAAATGAGAAAGGCGAGAAAATGAAGAACAAGCATTTACGTGTCGGTGTGATTGGAGTTGGCTATGTATCAAAAAATAACTATCTTCCAATTCTTGCACAGACAGAAGATATTGAATTTGTAGGAATTATGGCAAAGAATTATGAGAACGCAGTACGTGCAGGAAAAAGTTTTGGTGCTCAGCAGGCAGTAGATTCTATTGAGAAATTAGTTGATTTAGGAATTGATTGCGCATTTGTGCTTACACCAAAACAGGTTCATGCAGAGCAGGTAGAATATCTGCTGAATCATGGAGTTGACGTTTTTTGTGAAAAACCAATGGCAACATCAATTGAAGACTGCAAGAAACTTTGTGAACTTACTGAGAAAACAGGACGAAAATTAATGATTGGATTTAATAGACGTTATGCTCCAGTAATTGCAGCTGCAAAAGAAGCATTGAATGGTGAAGCACCGGATGTTATTATTGCACAGAAAAATAGACCGCAAACAGAATATCATGCAACATTGGAAAATGCAGTACATATGGTAGACCTTATGAGATATTTTTGTGGGGAAGCAGTTGATGTAAATGCAATTGCAAAATTTATTGATCCAGACTATGAAACATTTACTACTGCACAAATGAAGTTTGCAAATGGTTCTTCAGGAATTCTGATTGCTGATAGAAGCGCGGGGCAGTGGGAAGAGTGTATTGAAATGCATGGTGGAAACCGGACAATTATTGTTCGTATGCCAGAAAGCATTACAATTGTTGATAATGAGCAAAGCCATACAACAGAGCTGACTCCTCTTGCGATGGGATGGGCTAAATCAGAAGATAAATTAGGATTTACAAATGCTGTTAATCATTTCTTTGAATGCATTAGAGAAGATAAAACACCGCTTACCAGTCCTCAAGATGCTTACAAAACACATGTTTTACTAAACGAAGTGTTGACAAAGGCGGGGTTACCGCCCATGGAGTGATTGTTTAATCAAAATTTTTGTTTCAATGTGTAGGCATTTGATGTAAAATTAGCCACAAGTTATGCGCCAATAGCTAAAACGTATAAGGAATTCAGACCCCTTTGCTGCAGGAAAATGTAAAATGGGCCGAATTCGTTACTGGAGCACCATAGGTGCGAACAGTAACAACTGTGGAAACACAATGAATAAATATACTTGCGGTATAAAAATGAATACGCTATAATAATGAAAAGTCGATGGGGACAGGGAATCAATTCCTTGTCCCCGTTGCAGTTCCAGCAAGAATGGGATATAATAGGAAGCAAACTTGAAAAGTTATACGAGGAGGACAAAAATTATGATTAAATTATACGATAATGGTGCCTATCTTCTGAATGGCACAGAGATCGTGGAAGATACATCCGAAGCATCTCAGGTGCTGAGTGGAAAGGGTATCACCACAGACAAGGCAGCGGCAGCGAAGAACACCATTGCCTACAGCATTTTAGAAGCTCATAATACATCAGGGAATATGGAGCGGCTTCAGATTAAGTTTGATACGCTGACTTCCCATGATATCACGTTTGTCGGTATCATCCAGACAGCAAGAGCTTCAGGCCTTGAGAAGTTCCCGATTCCTTATGTTTTAACCAACTGTCACAACTCACTCTGTGCGGTAGGCGGAACGATTAATGAAGATGACCACATGTTTGGCCTGACTTGTGCAAAAAAATATGGCGGTGTTTATGTACCACCTCATCAGGCAGTTATTCATCAGTATGCCCGCGAGATGCTCAGCGGCGGCGGAAAGATGATTCTCGGTTCTGACAGCCATACCCGTTACGGAGCCCTCGGAACAATGGCGATGGGTGAAGGCGGACCAGAGCTTGTAAAACAACTGCTCAAGAAGACTTACGATATTAAGATGCCGGGAGTTGTCGGAATCTATCTGGACGGTGAGCCAATGAAAGGTGTAGGTCCTCAGGACGTTGCACTGGCAATCATCGGGGCAACATTTGGCTGTGGATATGTCAACAACAAAGTCATGGAATTCGTGGGACCGGGAGTAGAAAAGCTGACTGCTGACTTCCGTATCGGAATTGATGTTATGACAACAGAAACAACCTGCCTTTCTTCTATCTGGAAGACCGATGAGAAAATCAAGGAATTCTATGACATTCACGGAAGAAGCGCAGATTACAAGGAGTTAGCACCTGGTGCAGTAGCCTACTATGATGGCATGGTTTATGTGAACCTAAGCGAGATCAAACCAATGATTGCAATGCCATTCCACCCAAGCAATGTCTACACGATCGATGAAGTAAATGCGAATCTCGCTGACATATTGCATGATGTAGAGCAGAAGGCTCTTGTAAGTCTTGACGGAGCAGTAGATTACTCTCTTCAGGACAAGATCGTGAATGGAAAATTATACGTAGAACAGGGAATCATCGCGGGCTGTGCCGGTGGTGGATTTGAAAATATCTGTGCAGCAGCCGACATCATCCGCGGAAAGAACATTGGTTCCGATGAATTTACATTCAGCGTATATCCAGCAAGTACACCGATTTACATGGAACTTGTGAAAAATGGAGCGGTTGCAGACCTTATGGCAGCAGGTACCATCGTCAAGACCGCATTCTGTGGACCTTGTTTTGGTGCTGGAGATACACCTGCCAACAATGCATTTAGTATCCGTCATTCCACAAGAAACTTCCCGAACAGAGAAGGTTCTAAGCTCCAGAACGGACAGATTTCATCCGTTGCACTTATGGACGCCCGCTCCATTGCGGCAACCGCAGCGAACAAAGGATTCCTTACATCTGCAACAGACCTTGATGTGGAGTACACTGGAGAGAAATATTTCTTCGATAAGAGCATTTATGAGAACCGCGTCTTTGACAGCCACGGCGTAGCAGATTCAGGCGTGGAAGTCAAATTCGGACCGAATATCAAGGACTGGCCTGCAATGTCAGCGCTTCCAGAGAACCTGATCGTAAAAGTTGTATCCGAGATTCATGACCCGGTAACGACAACAGACGAACTCATTCCATCCGGAGAGACTTCATCTTACCGCTCGAATCCACTTGGACTTGCGGAATTTACATTGTCCAGAAAGGATCCTTCATACGTAGGAAAAGCAAAAGCAATCCAGAAAGCTCAGAAAGCAATCGAAGCAGATGAGTGCCCACTGGATGCAGTAGAAGAACTGAGACCGATTATGGCTAAGATCAACGAAACCTTCCCGGAAGCAGGCAGAGGGAACATTGGAGTAGGAAGTACGATCTTCGCAGTAAAACCGGGAGACGGCTCCGCACGTGAGCAGGCAGCATCCTGCCAGAAGGTTCTCGGCGGCTGGGCCAACATTGCCAACGAGTATGCAACCAAGCGCTACCGTTCCAACCTCATCAACTGGGGGATGCTTCCATTCCTTACATCAGAGGATGACAAAGCACTTTCCTTTGCAAATGGAGATTACATTTTCGTACCGGATGTGAGAAAAGCAGTAGAAGAGAAGGCGGAAGTGATTAAGGCTTATGTTGTGAAAGAAGACGGAATGAAGGAAATGGATCTCAGACTTGGTGATCTTACAGATGCTGAGAGGGAGATTATCCTGAAGGGATGTCTGATCAATTATTATAGAGGGTAATTTAGTGAAATTGGAAGTTGAAAGGTCCGTGGACTGCAGCGCGGGCTTTTCCGACTGTCATATTTCTCTAAACAGCAGTAAATAAAAAAGCGAGTTTTTACAGGAACTGACCAGAGTCGCTGTGCAATCTGATGATTACACAGTTCTGCCAGTTCTGGATTTTTGCGGAGTGCACAAATCCATCCTGTAAAAACTTGCTTTTTTAATAACTGCTGCTAAGCTCATATGAATGTCGCAAAGTCCCGCTCCGTAATTCGCAGTTCACTCATTCCAATGCTTTCAATTTTTGACTGAAAGAGTGGAAAGTACAAAGATGGACCCTAATGCTCAATCCTCTGCCAAATCAAAAATTAATAATTCTCAACTTTTCTTTCGAAGTAAGCCTTAGGATGTGCACAAACCGGACATTCGTCTGGAGCCTCATTTCCTTCATAGATGTATCCACAGTTACCACATTTCCAACCAAGAGGAGCATCATCTTTGAAAGTCTTACCAGCCTGGTAGCTTGCTAATAACTTGTTGTAACGAGCCTCGTGAGAAGCCTCAACTTCAGCTACGCCGCGGAATTTCTCAGCTAACTCTGTGAAGCCTTCTTCATCAGCTTCCTCAGCCATACGCTTGTACATCTCTGTCCATTCTTCGCGCTCACCAGCTGCTGCATCTGTAAGGTTTTCCTCTACAGTACCGATTCCGTGGAATTCTTTGAACCACATCTTAGCATGCTCTTTTTCCTGTCCAGCTGTCTCTTCGAAGATGTTAGACATCTGTACGAATCCAGCTTTTTTTGCTGCAGAAGCATAATATGTATATTTGTTACGAGCCTGAGATTCTCCGGCAAATGCTTCCATTAAGTTCTTTTCTGTTTTAGTTCCTGCGTACTTTGACATTTTTTATACCTCCTAAATGAATCCGGTTGATTGGTTACTAATTAATATTATACTTGTCTGTGACATGAAAAGCAATCATTGAGCTATAATGTTGCATCATTTTGATGGAAGTGAATTATGAAGAAAATAAAAATCCATCGAATCGTTGCTTATTATAGTCTGGTAAGAAAAATGGTTATATAAGAAACTAAATTCCTACATAACCATCCCTGCAAGGCCATATTAATGATTCATAGAGAAAACTAAAGTTTCTCTCATGGAAATCTTAGCCAAAGTATCTCTTAAGAAGTCCTTCAAATGCTTTTCCGTGACGAGCTTCGTCTCTAGCCATCTCATGTACTGTATCATGGATTGCGTCAAGGTTTGCAGCTTTTGCACGTTTTGCAAGGTCAAACTTACCAGCTGTAGCGCCATTCTCAGCGTCTACACGCATCTCAAGGTTTTTCTTTGTGCTGTCTGTTACAACTTCGCCTAATAACTCAGCAAATTTTGCAGCATGTTCTGCCTCTTCGTAAGCAGCTTTTTCCCAGTAAAGACCGATTTCCGGATATCCTTCTCTATGAGCAACTCTTGCCATCGCAAGGTACATACCAACTTCTGAACATTCTCCTTCAAAGTTTGCTCTAAGATCGCAAAGAATGTCTTCGCTAACACCCTTAGCAACACCTACAACGTGCTCTGCAGCCCAAACTTTTTCTCCTTCAGCCTGCTCTGTAAACTTTTCTGCTCCAACTCCACACTGAGGACATTTCTCTGGTGCTGCATCTCCCTCATAAACGTAACCACATACTGAACATACAAATTTTTTCATAATTATAAATCTCCTTTTCTTTTTTGTTTTAATTAGTTTTATTTTGAACGCTGCCGGTCATTGGCCGGCAGGGTCAAATGCGTCTCCTGAATTATGACTTCTCGATACAGTCTGCACAGGTGCCATAGAAAATGATACTGTGTGACTCGATAATTCCGTCAAAATTCTTTGCAGCTGTTTCATTGATATGACTAATATCTTCCATATCCAAATCAATTACTTTTCCACACTTTGTACATAAGAAATGATTGTGTGGATTGGTCCTTCCATCAAACCGGTCTCCGCCATTCGGTGTTGCAATTTTAATTGCCTCGCCCATATCTGCCAAAAGGTTCAGGTTGCGGTAGACTGTTCCTAAACTAATGCTAGGAAATTCTTCCTTTACATGGAGATAAACCATGTCGGCTGTCGGATGATCATAAGTGGTGGCTAGATACTGTTTGATGGATTCTCGTTGTCTGCTGTATTTTAATGCTGCCAATGGGAATCCTCCTTTCAAATACTATTCCGATCTATCCAATCGGAACGTGTGTGCATCCCGTTCGGACAAAGTCCAAATAGTGAGGAATGCGTTACATATCAATAACGATAACAGTTACTATAATCAATATATACCTACTTACTTAAAATGTCAACAGTAAAATCAAAAAAATGAAAAAAATCTTTTTTATATTTATCCGAGTTTGGTTGTCCATAAGCAGATGTATGCTATCCGAAACAAATTTGGATAAAGTAATTGTATATCTGATTTGTTAAAAAAGCATGAACATGTGATTAGAATTTGAAAAAATGTTTATGATATAGTTGTACTCATTTCTGCGATGAAAGTGTTTTGAGATGGGGACAGGGTATGGATTGGATTCTTTATATTAGGAAGAGAGTGGCATGAATGAAATAAAAAGGAACAGAATGATACATAATTTATGGCACATAATAACTTTACCAAAGAAATGTTACAAAAAAGTTAAAAGATATTTTGATGAAAAAGAAGTTTATGAAAACGTTATAATAACAGAAAAGCCTTATAAAATGGGAGATTGTCGATGCATGTCGACAACTTCCCAAGTGATAAGGTTGACAAAAATAAGGAGAGTTGATATAATTGCAATGTAATAAATAGTTAACAATTATGTAACATTTAAAACTTCCTACAAAAGATAAAGATACAAAAGGAGGTTTTATATGAAAGCAACATGTATTAGACAGAGACTTATTATTTCCGCTTTGGCGGGAGCTTTTATGATTCCGGGGAGTGCAGGAGTTGTGTATGCAGCAGAGGAATCTGCTGAATTGCCATCTGCAGGAATCGAAGCAGTATTAGATAGTTGTTACCAATCAGGGACTCAGCATGATATTGAATATTATCTGGGAACCGAAGATCAGGGTGAGTATTCAGATATGGCATTTGCGAATGTAAGCGATTTTGCTTATATAAGAAGTGCTCCAAGTGAAAGCAGTGAATGGATTGGAAAGTTATATGCTGGTACGTCGGCAAAGGTACTTGATACTATGGGGACGTGGTCGCAGATAACTTCCGGACCCGTTACTGGTTATGTACAATCAGATCAATTATATACCGGGGGCGCGGCGAGAGAATATGCCGACCTGAACAACAGCCAGATGGCAACGGTAACTGCGTATGTGTTGAATGTCCGAGATGGACAGAGCACAGATTATAATATCCTGACACAGATTATGATGGATGAGCAGTATCCAATTACCGGAGAAGCAGTTGAGGGCTGGTATCCGGTCCAGGTGGGCGAGATCGCCGGTTGGGTTTCCGGTGAGTATATTACAATAGATTCCACATATACTTATGCGGAATCAAA
This sequence comes from Hespellia sp., assembly GCA_028689735.1. Classification (GTDB taxonomy): domain Bacteria; phylum Bacillota; class Clostridia; order Lachnospirales; family Lachnospiraceae; genus Hespellia. The sequence continues at coordinate 27,103 of JAQVCP010000030.1, forward strand.
AGATGAAGAAGCACAGCGTCTTGCTCAGGAAGAGGCTGAGGCAGCAGAGGCAAAAGCTCAGGAAGAGGAAGAAGCCGCCGCCGCAGAAGCTGCGGCACAGGTGAGCAGCAGCGGTCAGGCAGTGATAGATTTTGCCTGTCAGTTCATTGGGAATCCCTATGTATGGGGAGGCACAAGCCTGACAGACGGAGCGGACTGCTCCGGATTTATCCAGTCTGTATATGCCAATTTTGGCGTGGAGCTTCCGAGAACATCCGGAGAGATGCGCAGCGCGGGTTATGAAGTAAGCTACGAAGAAGCACAGCCAGGTGACATCATATGCTATGAAGGTCATGTGGGTCTTTATATGGGGGATGGAACCATTGTCAACGCAATCGATTCCGACCATGGAATTGGAATTTCCAACGCAACATTTACCAATATTATTACGATCAGAAGAATGTTTTAACCTCATCAAGGGAGTCCTTCCATTCAGTGCCAGGTGCATGAGAGTGGGAGGATTTTTTAGCGTGAGCTGCATTCGTATTCGGATTCATTTGGATTTGACAATGCAAAAATTCTGAAAAATCAGCATAAACTGAAATTTAGAAATTTAGAATTGAATTATCTAATGAACAAAGGTTCGGGCAAAATATGCCATGAGCAAAATGCACAAATTTGTCGAAAACTTAAAAAAAATGTAAACAGGAAAAAAAAGGAGTTATTCTACTTATCCACATTAAAAATGCTAAAAAAGGTGGAAAAATCGGGATTTGGGGAAAGTTATCCACATTATCCACACCGAAACATGTGTTTTTGGTGAATTACTTTTTTGAAAAAAAGAACGAATGTTTTGTGTAGAAATAATGAAAAATGAAATTTGTCGAAAAAAAGAGGTAAAGATGTTGACAAATGAGAAGTAAAATTTTTGTAAAAATAGTACAATCAATTAAACTGTTGTTTTAGAATTATCAGAAAATTCAATTGGATAAAATTGAAGGAAGAAAGTGAAACAAAGCACGGTAATATATTTAAGTTGATAAAAAGGGAAAACAGTAATATAATAGAAAACACGAATAAAAAGGAGGAAATTATCATGGCACAGATTTCAAAAGAAACTACCATTGGGCAATTATTACAGGTTCATCCTGAGACTGCACCAATCCTTATGGAAATTGGAATGCATTGTCTTGGATGCCCATCTTCACAGGGAGAATCTCTGGAAGAAGCAGCAATGGTTCATGGCTTAGATGTGGACTTATTAGTTGAAAAGATCAACGCAAGTATTGCAGCACAATAAAAAGTAACAACGTCCTGTACGCTCCGCGAACAGGACATTATATTTAATAAAAATGGACACAGGAAAGGCATTGGCCAACTCCTGTGTCCATTTTTATTGTTCTGGAAAGTTCTATTCAAAGCGTCTTTGACACTTTGGTGTTCCTGTTATACGGTTGCCAGTTTTTGAACTGCATTTGCCGAAATGGTAATCTCACAGTGTTCCTCCAGAAAAGCAAGGGTAGCACTGGATGCTTTGGCCAAAGAGCCATATTCGGTAAGCATGTTGCAAATTTTGTTAAATTCATTGTTCGTATGGTCGGACTGTGCCAGTGCCAGAATATAAGTCTGGTTGGCAGTATCTCGATACAACGTGTTGGAGCCGGAATAAATCTCGGCCAGAAGCTGTGCGGCGGCAAGCACACTGTCAATATCTTCGAAAGTGAATAGCTTCACCATAAATGGAGCCGGACTTTCCTTCTTGGCAGGAGTAATATCTCCGGCAGCTTCCTTTACCTTGTTCAGGAGATCAAGAAATTCATCTGCACCCTCAAGTTTGCTTAGTGGTTCCGCCATGTTGGAATCTGTATCATTCAGTGGAGTGAATTTGGAAAATCTTGTGTCAAGCTCTTCCGGATCCTCCACTTTCGTAATAATGAGTACCAGAGAATCCGCGGAAGCAGGAATCGCTTCTATCATCAATGGTATATCGTTGGCCTCAAATCCAAAATCGAAAGAGGCTTGCTGCATCATATCTCGAAACAGAGATTTGGCCTTCTCTGTGCCATAAGCCAGTTCACTGAGCTTCAAATGCCGATCGGCTAAATCCGCGTGTGTTAACGTACAACGTATTTGATTGTCATTCAATTTTTCAATCTTCATATTCTCACATCCTTTTCAATCAAATGGAAAGATATCTAAGCAGATACATTCTCTCACTATTAGTATAAACAAAAATAAAATATATGTAAATAAGAATTCGCAAGATATATCTAAAGAAAAAATAAAAAGTGCTTGCAAATGCTTTCCTGAGTCCTTATAATGCAATTACAGGAAGACAGCATTCCAAGTTAGTATGTCTAAGTAACAAGTCTAGTATTAATCAAGCATTACATTTCAGAGTTTCATTGTTCATGATTTCAGTGAACAAAAACCAAACGCGAAAAGAAAGTAACAAAAGCATTGTTCTGATTGCAGAGCATTTGAGAACATAAGGTCACACAGTGACAGAGACAGAACCATAATAAGAGAACGCAGAAAATTGTTTTAAAGTAACCATACGTTTCATCTGTCTTCTTGTTATATCCATTTTTATGATTGTTATAAAGAAAACATCACGAAAACTTCTTTATGGAACCAAAAATGAACGACATACTGAACGAAAAATACGTAGGAGAAAGGAGGGAGAATGATTCCGAATGACGAAGAATATCAAGAATTGTTCGAAGAGCTGGAAAATTATGAAAAATATGGTGTGCCAATGATGATAGAAGGCACGAGAGTCAGCCCGATGCAGGTGATATCTGCCTACATGGTAAAAGAAGCAGGTACCTATATGCGGGACTACATCATAGACGATGACGGGAATATTGAAGAGCTTACTTTTCAAAAAATCAAGGAAGATCATTAGAACGAATACCCCTCGACAGCTGATGATATAGTCTGAAGTATTTAGAGCAAAGCGGACACTTTGAATCCGCTTTTCCACTTACAGACGATCAATGTGTGATGACTGGCTGTTTTCTTCTATACTTTTTAGTATTGTAGTGAGATAGAATGCACTGTATGAAACAGGCAATAAACTCTTTTGTTTAACAGGTTTTATTCAATCGAATCAAAATGTCGAATTAGCTGATGACGAAATTAGAAAATATTGTTATAATAGGGTCTAATAGGAGGTGCGGCATGGACGATAATAATACGGCACAGAATCGGCCGGTTCGTAAAAAACGCCCGATACCACAAGGGGAAGAGCGCAGCGGCGCAGTGAAGAGAAAGAGACCCACAGGTGAGAAGCGTGACAGAACTGACACGGCGAGTGCAAGGCGACCTGAGAAGCAGGGAAGAAAGCGCCCTGTCGGCAATGAAGAAAAGGCCCAGAATGACAGACCGGTTAACCGGAGCAGCAGACAGGTAAAAAAGAGAAGGAAGAACTATGTAGGAATTATCGTATTTCTGTTGATCGCGCTGATTGCAGCAGCGGCAGCAGGCATACTGTATTGGATAAAGTTTGGCCCATCAAAAGAAAAAGCAGATTTGAACAAATATTATGGAATAGAAACAGATGATCAGCTGGCTGTTGTTGTGAATAACAATGTCCGGGGACCCGGTGGTAAGCTGATCGATGGAGTACCTTATCTGGAATATACCTGCCTGAGAGATGACATCAACAACAGATTTTACTGGGATTCGAATGAGAATATGCTGTTATACACATTACCTTCCGGTACGATAAGTGTGGCAGAAGGCAGTCGGGATTATGCATTGGGGACAGAGCAGAAGAGTATGGATGACGTTATCTGGATTTCACAGGATGACACGGCATACATAGCATTATCTTTTGTGGAGCAATACACGAATATGGAAAGTAAAGTTTCTGAGAATCCGAACAGAGTTATGATTGTGACTGCTTGGGGCGAGACAGAGACAGCAACAATGAAAAAAGGTACTTCTGTCAGATATCAGGCCGGAGTGAAAAGTCCGGCCCTGACAGAAGTGAAGAAATCGGATAAGGTAACAGTCATAGAGAATCTGGATGACTGGACCAAGGTCCGCACCAGTGATGGATTCATCGGATATGTACAGGATAAGACGATGAATGCAGTCAAGAAAGAGAATCTTGAGAGCACATCATCTTACGAGGTCCAGGATTGGACCGGTAATCAAATCAGAAAAGACTACAAGATTAATCTGGCATGGCATAATATGGATAATGAACTGGCGAATAGCTATCTGCCGGATATGCTTGCAGCTACGAGTGGAATTACAACGATTGGACCAACATGGTTTTCCATCGCTGATACAGATGGTAATCTGACTTCCCTTGGAAGTGCGGATTATGTCAATACCGCACATCAGGCTGGCATGGAAGTCTGGGCGACCTTCCGGGATTTCCAGGGGGGCGTGACAACGGGGGACGAAGTGACAGAAGTATTGAGCCACACATCTAAGAGACAGAATCTGATCAATCAGGTCGTGACAGAGGCGGTACAGAAGGGCGTAGATGGAATTAATCTGGACTTTGAGCTGATTCAGCAGCAGACTGGGGATGATTTCCTCCAGTTTGTGAGAGAGCTTTCTCTGAGATGCCATGAGAATCATCTCGTATTGTCCATAGATAATTACGTGCCGATGCCGTACAACGAGCATTATAATCTGAAAGAGCAGGGACAGGCAGCTGACTATGTTGTAATCATGGGATATGATGAGCACACAGCCGGTTCTGAGACGGCGGGTTCGGTAGCGTCTTACGATTATGTAAAGACAGGAATCGAAAATGCATTGGATCAGGTCGCAGCAGAGCAGTTGATCAATGCAGTTCCATTTTATACAAGGTTATGGTTTACCGGCGGCAATGGACTGGAGAGCAGTACACTTGGAATGGCAGATGCAGTGCAGAAAGTTGCAGATGCAGGAGCGAGTGCTGTCTGGGATGAGACCACAAAGCAGAACTACGCAGAGTGGAGCGCAGATGGAGGAACCTATCAGGTATGGCTGGAAGACAGCGCTTCACTGGAAGAGAAGCTAAAGTTGATTCATGAAAATGGTTTGGGCGGAGTTGCAGAGTGGCGGCTGGGATATGAGACACCGGAGATCTGGGCATTGATTTCCCAGTATAACAATTAAAACAATGGAAAGGGACATAGCTGATGCCAGCAGCAAAAGACGTTGGAAGCCTTGTCCTGGCATTGTCAGTAAACGTAGGAATCCTGCCGATAGAAATATCGGCGGGATTTCGATTGTAAAAACATGATGTCAAATTTTCTGTGAAAATCTGGCATGCAGTAATAGCGGCAATAAGGCATAGAACCTGATAGCAAATCGGGGTGCGGAATATTCGCTTGAAGAGGGGCTGACGCTGAAAGATGGGAGAAGAGTTATGAACTTTACGGATTTATTTAACTTGCAGATTATGATGTTTCTAATGATGGGGATTGGATATTTTCTCAGGAAAAGAGAGATTATCAACACAGCGGGAAAACTGGTGATGACAGACTTGGTCATTGACATTATTCTACCCTGCAATATTGTGTCATCCTTTTGCATTGAGTTTTCACATAAGATTCTGATGCAGGGACTCTCAATTTTCATCATCTCCTGTGTGAATCAGGCATTTTGTGCGATTCTGGCATTTAATATATACAAGAAATTCCCAAAAGAAAAAAGAATGGTTCTTCAATATGGAACCATCTGCTCCAACGCTGGATTTCTGGGAAATCCGGTGGCAGAGGGAATCTATGGGCCGATTGGCCTGCTGTATGCATCTATTTACCTGATTCCGCAGAGAACCGTCATGTGGTCCGCGGGAGTATCCTTCTTTACCGAAAGTCCGGATAAGAAGACCCTGTTTAAAAAGGTAGCGACACACCCTTGCATCGTGGCCGTATATATCGGCGCTGCGCTCATGATTACGCAGTTCCAGCTGCCTGCATTTCTGAGCAAGACGATTGACAGTATTGGGGGATGTACGACGGCAATTACGATGATGCTGATTGGTGCGATTCTCGCCGAGGCAGATCTTAAGACGATGGTGACAAAAGTGACAGCAGCATTCTCCGTACTCCGTCTGCTGCTGATCCCTGCTATTGTACTTATCGGCTGTCGGCTTGCTGGTGTATCGGCTCTGGTGGCAGGACTTTCCACTATTCTTGCGGCGATGCCGGCGGGAACAACGACTGCGATTCTGGCTGTAAAGTATAATGGAGATGAAGAATTTGCTACGAAATGTGTTGTGCTAACGACGCTGCTTTCCATGATTATGATTCCAGTGTGGTGTGTGATTATTAATACGATATACTGATGCATAATCCATTGATTATTTGAAATACCCCAGCATATAAATATAAAAAATGCCGGGGTATTTTTGTGTGAAAAAATGTGAAAAAAAGAGTCTGAGGGAACTGGGACTGTGGAAAAAACTAGGAATTATTGCAGCCATGCTTTTTCTCGCAGTCATTATTGTGCTGGGGCAGCGGCTGAGCAACTATATTATCGATCAGGAAGTATCCGGAAAAAATGTGACGAAAACAGAAAAAACAGAACAAAAGCTGGTTATATTGGATCCGGGGCATGGAAAATCTGATTCGGGAAAAGTGGGAGTCAACGGGGCACTGGAAAAGGACATCAATCTTAAAGTAGCGAAGAAATTAAAAGAACTGCTGGAAAAGCAGAAGGTAAAAATTCTGATGACAAGGGATTCCGATGAGTCAATCGGAGATACCAAGATGGATGATATGCATGCTCGCGTAGATTTGATCAACCAGTCGGATGCGGCACTGGTGGTGAGCATCCATCAGAACAGCTATACCGATGCATCGGTACATGGTGCCCAGGTATTCTTTTATAAAGGTTCGGAAGAAGGGGAGCGCGCGGCACTCATCTTACAGGAAGCAATGAAAAAGGCAGATACCGGCAATACCAGAAAAGCCAAAGCGGACAGCTCGTATTACATGCTTCGGAAAACGGAAAAACCGCTGGTTATTGTGGAGTGCGGATTTTTAAGCAACTGGGAGGAGGCCGGGCTTCTGGATACGCAGGAGTATCAGGAGAAGATGGCGGAGGCAATCTGTGCAGGGGTGATGGAGTATTTGGAG
>JAQVCP010000118.1 GCA_028689735.1 Hespellia sp.
GCATTCCGATGAAAAACGGAGCAATCATAATGGATGCTCTTGGATTATTGAATTGCTCTAAAGTGTTGGCGTTCTTTTTCCCGTTTTCGTGGACGTTCATGACTTCTTGTAAGAGATTGATTCCATATAAAGTAACCAGCAATTCTAAGGCATCTGTGTTCAGCAGGCTCTTGTCTAACAATCGCACTGCATTTACCATGGAAATCCTATAAAGCAGGATTGCCACTATAGAACCTGCTGCAATGGCGGCAGACAGCGTTTTTTTCGATTCAGGAGCAGCAATATGACTCCAAGAATGATGATCAAATAAATTGCATGAACCATATTGCATCTCCCATCACTTAATCAAAACAGGTCATAATACAAAGAATTTCTTTGTCCGTTTCCCGCATTCCGTCTTTTCCTAAAAGACCAATATTGCGTATCGTGTTTTCGACGCCTTCCGAAACGATGCCATCACCGCTATAAAACTGCTGCCCATTTTGGTACATATCGTATCCCAAGATTCCTGCATCAACGGCTGCGGCAATTTTTGCCGCACAGGATGCTTTCGCACCATCACAGACAATACCAGAGGTGATTGCCAACGCATTGATAATGGTATGGCTGATGGCATTGTAGTCACCGCCGTGCAGGAAAGCGATGCCAGCACCGGCTGCCGCTCCTGCACTGACCGCTCCGCAATAAGCGGAAAGAGCGCCAATCCCTGTTTTCTGATGAATTGCCGTCAGATTAGAAATCACCAACGCACGGTAGAGTTGTTCGCTGGCACTATTAAGCTCCCTTGCGTATTCAATAATAGGCAGAGAGGTTGCCATGCCCTGATTGCCGCTTCCTGAATTGATAATGACAGGTAACTCGCTGCCATTCATCCTTGCATCCGACCCGGCTGCCGCCTTTGCCTTTGCCCGATTGCGAACATCACCGCCGTAGGATTTTAGCAATACTGTGCCAATATTTGCGCCGTAATCTTTCTTAAGTCCTTCTTTTGATACAGCTGTGTTATATTGGATTTGTCTGTCCAAAATAGCTTTTACATCATCGATGTCAACGGACAGCGCAAAGTCATAGATATCTTTAATGGAGAGCAGCGTATAGTCTTGCTTGCCATCCTCAAATTCGCTGATTGCACTTTTTTCAAATAAAGTAATTCCGTTTTTCTCAATTTTGACAATATTGGTATGCTGACGGACAATGCGAACAGCCGCGTTATCCTTTCCCCGTGAAACCCTTACCATGATGTCCAACACCTCATCGCTCTCCGCAACAGACACATGGAACGCTGTTGATTTCAAATAATCACCGAGCTTTGCTTGCTCGGATTCCGTGACATCAGAAAGCACCTCCAAGCCGCGCTCCGCTCTCCCTGCAAGAATCCCAATGGCGGCGGCGCTCTCCATCCCTTTCATCCCGCCGGTGTGGGGAACAATCACACTTTTTACATTTTTAATGATATTTCCGCTCACGATAATATCGACAGTATCCGGCAAGACGCCTAAAACCGCACGAGCCTTTGCAGCACAAAAAGCCAATGCAATCGGTTCGGTACATCCCATTGCAGGAACCAATTCTCTGTCTAAAATTTGAAGATAGGTCTTGTATTTTTTATTTGATTTTTCCATGTTGTCCTCCATTACTGCTTTTTTCCAATGTCTCATGGATTTTTTTCTCAAGCATAACTCCATCCTCTCCCTCACTGATGAGATTGCAAAAATGGGGGATGCTGTCTGGATTTTTTTGAAATACCCGGCAAAGTGCTGGAGCGATTGCCAATATGAAGTATTCTTTTTGCTGATCGCTCAAAGCAAAAAATCCGTTTACCAACTCCTGCATTTCGATTCTCCTTTATATTAATGCGTTTCCTGAATAAATTTCTTTGCATCATCTGTAATTTTCATTTAAAAACCTCCTAAGTATTGATTCATATGGCGGCAGCGCAGCGTTTATGGGGATGGTACTGCATCGGGTACAAAATACACGAAACCGCCGCCTTGTGTAGTTGTTTCCAGCCATAGTTTCAGGTTGATCCTTTTCGTGATGCCCTCATCACAAATACTGATCTGCGCCGTTTGTGCCTCCTCAGAATAATCTACCGCTGCAATCGTCACCCAATGCCAACTCTCCAGCCGTTGTTCCGCACCGTGGTCAAGATTGAGAAAAGCGATAGGCACATCCTTTCGCAGCCCCTGAGCGATAAATGTCAAAACTTCCACTAACGATGGACGCCCCGTTTGCTGTGATGGGACATTCAGCGAAAAGTAGCGAAAGTGCTTATCATGCCGGGTGGCATAAAGTTTTAATTTTTCGAGAAAAAGAGCCGTGGACGGAATGCCATTCGATTCCGGTGTCACCGATTGCCAGGCATCTTCCATGAAGTCCAGTAAGTCATCCCTGTCCCGGCCACAGCAGGAACGGTCATTCTTCCGATCGAGATAGAACAGGATGTTAGCTGCAGCCGAGGGGCCGCAGCCGGTAAGCCGCTGCCGCTCGGTAGAAAACCATTCCTGATCACTGCCGCAAAAAACTGTAGCGGGATTGGAAGTAGTTACTTGCAGATATTCAATGTGGGAAAGTTGATTTGATAGCGGCATTGCGTCCACCTCCTCTGATTGGAACCGCTTAAACCGGGACGGCTTTCGCCCCGCCCTTTGCGATTGCTTTTTGGATTGCTTCTGTGGTCACCAGCGTGGGGTCATAGCTGATCTTCATTTTGTAGGTGATGGGATTCAGGCTGAAACTCTTTACCCCTTTCAGCTTTCTCAACTTTTTTTCCACGATCTGGCCTTCACAGGCACAGCTCAATCCTTGAAGTTTATAGGTAATCGTCGTGAGCCCCTGCTCGTTACTGTTTTCAATTTTCATGATATTTTTCTCCTTTGCTCGTATGATTTTCTCGATTTAACGGTTTACTTTCTGATTTTTATCCTTCCATGTCAGCAGCCTAAGCGCATTGAAAATGACAAAGACTGCACTCATCTCATTGAGAAGTAATCCCATGACTAGTCCCAGATACCCCATGACCGCCATAATAATCATGAATGCGACATTGGCCAACGAAACAACAATATTCTGCTTAATCGTTGTGATTGCTCTTCTGCTCAGTCCGCGCAGATAGGCAATTTTACTCAGATCATCGGACATCAGGACAATATCACCGGCTTCGATGGCAATGTCCGATCCCGCAGCGCCCATTGCAATTCCGACGTTGGATACTGCCATGCCGGGCGCGTCATTGATGCCGTCTCCGACCATCGCCACAGAGCCATATTGCGCTTTAAGCCTCTTGAGGGTATCTACCTTATCTGTGGGAAGCAGCCCCGCATAGTGTTCATCCACACCGGCTGCTTGGGCAATTGCATTGGCACATCGCTCGTTATCGCCTGTCAGCATGACCGTCCGAATACCGGCTTTTTTCAGCAGTCCTAGAGACCGCTTCGTGTCTGGTCTGATCTTATCGGCAATCGCAATCAAGCCAACCAGCTCACCGTCCTTACTCATGACCACGACGGTCTTTCCCTGACTTTCCAGCATGGCGATTTCGCTCTGAACGCTTTCCATCAAGATGCCTTGCTCTCGCTGAAAGCGGGGATTCATAATGGCATAGCGGTGGCCACCTATCGTTGCCTGCACACCAGACCCGGTTATTTCCTCAAATTCATCCACCGTCAGTTCTGAGAATTGGTCACTCTCCTTTGCCTTTCTGACAATCGCGGCAGAGAGTGGATGCCCGGATTTTGATTCGATGCCGCCTGCCAAGCCCAGTAATTCCGCTTCTGAAATACTGTTTAAACACTTAATGTCAGTCACTTCAGGTCTACCAATGGTCAATGTTCCGGTCTTATCAAAGGCGATTGCCTTTACCTTATCAACAACCTCCAGATAAGCGCCGCCCTTAAAAATGGTTCCGTTGCGGGCGGCATTCGCCATGCCTGCGACCACGGCCACGGGCACCGAAATGGCAAGCCCACAAGAGCAAGATACCACGAATACGACCAGCCCCCGGTAAATGAATGGATACCACTCCTGCCCAAAGAACAGCGGTGGGATGGTGGCTACCAAAATACCAAGAATGAACATGGTAGGGGTATAGAACTGGCTAAACTTTTCAGCAAAGGTCTGGTAGGAGGTTTTCTCAGCCTGCGCCTCCTCAACGGAACTGATGACTTTGGAAAGCATCGTTTCATCAGCCATTTTCTCAACCTCTATCTCCAGTGAGCCATTTTGATTGATGGTTCCGGCAAAGACTTCGTTGCCAATCTGCTTTTGCTCTGGGATGGATTCACCGGTAACGGCTGCCTGATCCACGAAGGAACTGCCACGGATCACCTTTCCGTCAACCGGAATTTTTTCACCCGGTCGGACGACCACGACATCCCCAATGGCAATCTCCTCAATTGGCATGGTCACTTCCTTGCCGCCTTTTCGCACCAACGCTTCTTTCGGCATCAAAGCTACCAGTGAATTGATGGCACCTCTTGCCTTATCGACAGCATAGGATTCGAGCACATCGCCCAGTGAATAGACAAAAATCAGGATGGACGCTTCCGACCACATCCCAAGAATCATCGCTCCGCCTGCCCCAATGAGCATGAGAAGATGAATGGTAAAGGTAAGGTTCATCAGCGCGCGCAGCGCCTTGCGAGCCGGGAAAAATACCCCGATGAGCACGGCGAGAACAAATAGCCCGTTATAAATCAGAGGCGCAGCGCTGGTAAAATGCTGGACGGCAAATCCGCTGAGTGTGACCAAGCCGCAGCCGTAAAGAGCCAACTGCTGCTTTTCTTTCCACCAATTGCTGCGCTCCTTACGTGCTTGCACCAGAGAAGCATTCATCCCAGTTTCGGGAATCGATCGGATAATGTCCTGAACGGTAAGACGCGAGGGATCAAAGGAAACACTGGCCTGCTTTGCTTTTGCATTGACCTCATAGCTTCCCACGCCAGCCAAAGAAGCGAGTTTCTTTTCAATCTGGCTGACCGCACGAGAAGACTCCATCCCCTCAATATTGAGGGTGATTGTCTCGGTGCCTTGTTTTCTTTCTTGTTCTTGCATGATTACTCCTCCTTAACAGCCATGGCCAACCGGCTTTGGCTTGTTGTTTTAATCTTTTTTCTCAATTTGTACATATCATAAACCTACTTTCTTTAACGATTAATATTGGTGAACCGCGAGTCCGTTTTTATCGTGACCGGCAGTGCAGCACGCAACCACAATGGCACATTGCAATATCCTCCTATAAATATCAGTTCGAGTTTTTTCGATTTGACAGTTTGAATGAAAGCCACGCCATAGGTCGCGGCTTTCGTCCATTTTTCATAAATGGCATATGTCTGATGCCCTCTTGTTGGTATCAGTTCGAGTTTTTTCAATTTGAACTTCCTAATAAAAACCGCGCCACAAGGAGCGGCCTTCATTAGTTTCACTTTACCGTAGTCAACTCAAGAAGCAATGCAGCAGCAGTTTGGCCACCGCTGTTACTAATCGAATAGTACGTCCATTTACCGTCCTCTCGCCCTTCCACAACTCCAGTTTCACAAAGTATCTTCATGTGGTAGGAAAGAGTAGATTGCGGCATATCCAATGTGTCCGTTAATACGCAGGCACATTTTTCACCATTACGCAAAAGTTCAAGAATACGCAATCGTTTTTCATCCCCGAATGCTTTGAATAGTTTTGCCTGCTCTGCGTATGTCTTTGCCATATCATCACCTCAAATCCAAAAATCTTGATTTAATTGTATCATCAAATTCAAAAAAGTCAATATGAACCTTAAACTTTTTTGAATCCATCTCGCTCGGCATTCTCCACCAAAGCATTCTGTTTCAGTTCCCGGAGGTGGTCAATCTCATCTTCTTTTAGTGTAATAAATTCCCATACTTCTTCCATTACTTCCCATATTATTCTAATATTGCAACATCTCACATCCATTTTTCTTGTTCATTTCAGTGTTTTTCCGCTATTTTACATACCTGCGTAAACCTTCTAATAAACAGTCTTCTATATATGGTATCTGGTTATTTTCAAGATACTTAAAAATTTCTTCACTTCCAGCTCCAGGTTGTATTACAACACATTTAGCCTTTTTGTTAGATTCTTTTAAAAGTTCAATTCCTTTTGCCGGATGAATACATAAATCAATAACATCAATTTCCTCTTTTATATCATTGAGAGAATCAAGCTCTTTACCCACGCAATATACGCTATATCCATATTTAAGAAGCTCATGTTTAATTATATATGCATACTTTGACTCCTCAATTGTATTGCCTAAAATAGCAATCTTTTTTTGTTCCATAATCTCTTTTAAAATCACGATTTTCTCCTTTACACCAAATTTTCTAGAATCCTAAATAAAACATATAAAACCCGATCAGCAAAATTATGCCTCCCATCACGATTTTCAGCACACTACTTAATTGTCCACACCTTGTACTTTGTGATACTTTATGCACAAAATTCAATGACGTTTCAGCTATAATTGCCAACAAACCATGACCAATAGAATAAATAATTAACAACAGTACACCCCATAGCACATTTCCTCTCCCTGCCACGATAGCAAGCAAAGCAACCAGCACTGGTGTGGAACATGGAGAGGAAAAAAATCCACCTAAAATCCCCGCTATAAATGCACCTAAATAACCTCTTTTTTTGTTTCTTGATGTCAGATAACTCGATGGAATAATCTCCAATATTCCCCATGTCTGTAACGCCATTAGTACCATCAAGGCACCTAAAAGTAAATACCACCATCCTGAAGAAGTACCCATTAGACGGCCTGCTGTGGCTGCAACTACTCCTAATATAGTAAAAGTCACCGCTGAACCGACTGCAAATGCGATTGAAAGTTTCAACGCTCTTCTACTATCCTTTTGCCCTGTTCCCCCCATATAGCTAATGATAAGTGGAATAGTAGATAAGGAACACGGGGTAAAAGAAGTCA
>JAQVCP010000031.1 GCA_028689735.1 Hespellia sp.
AATAACGGAAAGGTGATTTTTTTGTACAACAATTTGTCTCCACCCGCATAGCAGGTGGTTTATTGTTTCGCATGTCTCCGTTTCTCTGATGAGAAACTCCAACATACTCAACAGGCTAAAGCCCATAGTAAAAAAGGGAGATGATTTTTTCATCATCTCCCTCGATTTAGTAAATAACACAGCCAAATATTTGCAATCCTCTGCGCTATTGTTCTATTAATTTGTTGTGCTCTGTTTTCCCAGTGTTACATCTACGGTCTGCTCCTGATACTCTCCACTGGCATCTGGAACCTGAATTGTCAGAGTCACTGTCTCGCCAACTGCATAGTAGCATAACTGTTCCTGTAAGGTTGCCATACTGTCAATGGTTGTATTATCCAGCTTTGTAATAATACTTCCTTTAGAGATACCTGCTGCTTCCGCACCTCCGCCTTTGATTGCCTCTGATACGTAAACTCCAGTTGGCATATTATATCTCTGGCTGCTCTCTTCTGTAACGTCAACACCTTGAATTCCAAGATAACCTTTTTCTGCATCGGAGAGCTTATGCTTTGTCTCCTGATTCATCAAACCTGTAATCGTGTCGCTCACATCACTGATTGGAATTGCATAGCCCATGCCCTCTACCGTTGTATCAGAAAGCTTCGCTGAATTAATACCAATTACTTCGCCATTTGCATTTAACAGTGCACCACCACTGTTACCAGGGTTGATTGCTGCATCGGTCTGGATAAATGCCGTGTCACTTCCAGAATCCGTAAGCACACGGTCCGTTGCACTGACAATACCCGTAGTAACAGACTGACCATATCCAAGTGCATTACCAATAGCAATGGCCGGTTCACCAACCTGAAGCTTCGTGGAATCTCCCAATGTCGCAACTGCGATTTTGTCCATGGTATCAGCGGAAATACTGTCCAGTGGAACTGCCACTACTGCAATGTCCAGTGTCGCATCTGTTCCTTTTATATTCGCTTCCACACTGCTCTCATCAATGAATGATACGGTCAGCGTCTCGCTGTCCGCAACAACGTGATTATTGGTTACAATTAAAAGCTCTGTATCGTTCTGTCCAATGATAATTCCGGAGCCAGAGCTTTCCACCTCCTGTGTCCCGCTCTGTCCAAAGAAGCTCTGCACCTGCTGCACACTCATGTTTGTGATTGATACGACCGAAGGCATCGCATTGGCAGCAATCTCAGAAACATCGGATGTTACCGTACTGGACGTCTGGGTGAGTGCTGTACTGTTCACGGCAGATGACGTCTTTGCTGCCGACGCTCCGCTATTGCCGTTAAGACCAAGAATCTTGCTTCCTACCACATTCGATGCCAGGAACGTTGCACTGGAGACCACGCCAAACACCAATGCAAGGCCAACTGCTGTCACGACCTTTGGGATTTTTCCTTTGTTCTTTTTTTTGTGAGGCTCTCCCGTAGACTGTCCGCCGCCTTGTCCAAAAGACTGTCCTCCCTGATTGTGCTGCGCATCGTTTGAGTTATAATAGCTGTACTCGTTCTCCATATATATTTCCCCTTTCACATTTGTTTGATTTATTATGTTTATAGTGTACAAAGCAAATGTGATAGAAATGTGTATTATTGTTTAAAAAGGTTTGTCTTTTTCACTTATTCAACGGTAACAGACTTTGCAAGGTTTCTTGGCTTATCCACATCACATCCACGTCCCACCGCAATATAGTATCCAAACAACTGCAGTGGAATAATTGCAAGTGAATTGGTGAAGTATTTGTTGGTCTTCGGAATATAGATTGTATAATCTGCCGCTTTCTCTACTTCATCATTCCCTTCATTGGTCACAGCGAGGACAAAAGCACCTCTGGTCGAAACCTCAACCATATTACTGATCATCTTCTTGTATAAGTCTTCCTGGGTCAGCACTGCTGCAACCAACGTACCTTCTTCTACCAGAGAAATTGTACCATGTTTCAATTCACCTGCCGCATACGCCTCAGAATGAATATAAGATACTTCTTTTAGCTTCAGAGAACCTTCCATTGAAATCGCATAGTCCACACCACGGCCGATAAAGAAAACATCTCTTGCCGCCAGATAACGGTTGGCAAACTTCTGAATCTTTTCTTTATTATTGAGCAGAAGCTCTACCTGATCCGGAATTCTCTTCAGATCCTTAATCATATCTTCAAATTCTGTCTCAGATATCACACCTCTTACCTGGGCAAATTTCATAGCAAGCAGATCCATCGCGATCAGCTGGCAGGAGTAAGCTTTTGTAGTCGCAACCGCAATCTCCGGTCCGGCCCATGTGTACATAACATTATCTGACTCTCTGGCAATAGAACTTCCCACTACGTTCACAATACCGAGCACCTTGGCACCTTTATTCTTCGCTTCTCTCAGTGCTGCAAGCGAATCGGCTGTCTCTCCTGACTGGCTGAGAATAATCACCAGTGTATCATCCTCAATAATCGGATCTCTGTAACGGAATTCAGAAGCAACGTCCACTTCCACCGGAATTCTGGCCATTCCTTCCAGTACATACTTGCTGGTAATCCCTACATGATATGCAGAACCACATGCTACAATCATAATCTTGCGAACTGCTTTGATTTCTTCCTCCGTCATTCCCAGCTCTTCGATTACAATCTTACCGTCCTTCAGTCTAGGCATAATCGTATCCGAGATTGCCTTTGGCTGCTCATACATTTCTTTCAGCATGAAATGCTCATAGCCACCCTTTTCTGCCGCATTGACATCCCAGTCGATTCGAATGGGTTCTTTCTCGATTGGTTCCTCATCTACGTTATAGAATTCCATGGTGTCTTCTGTCATCTTAACGATTTCCTCATTCTCGATGAAGTAGACATCTCTTGTATATTTCAAAACTGCCGGTACATCAGATGCAATAATATTGCCGCCTTCTGTATGACCTACAATCAGAGGACTGTCCTTGCGGACTGCATACAACTCTGTCGGATGATCCTTAAAAATAATACCAAGTGCATAAGATCCTTCCATACGATGCATGATCTTCGTGATTGCCTGAAGCGGATTTCCATTATAATAATAATCGAGCAAATGTACTACGACTTCCGTATCTGTCTCAGAAAGAAATTCATATCCTTTTGAGATAAGCTTTTTCTTCAGCTTCAGATAATTTTCGATAATTCCGTTATGAACTACAACGATGCTTCCATCCTTATTAAAGTGAGGATGCGCATTCACATCTGACGGTGCTCCGTGTGTTGCCCAGCGTGTATGACCAATTCCAAGCGTTCCCGGCATAGTCGTTCCATCATGGGTCAGTTCACTGAGAACCTTCAATCTTCCTTTCGATTTTGTCATCTCTATTGTTTCACCATCGTACACAGCGATTCCTGCTGAATCGTATCCCCTATACTCCAGTTTTGATAATCCATCCAAAAGTATTGGTGCTGCCTGTTTATTTCCAATATACCCTACAATACCACACATATAATCATATCCTCCATTCTTTGCACAAATGTCCTTAAATTTTGCACTACTTTCTGTATTGTATCAAAATATGACAAAAATGTAAATTGGTAAATATTTATCAAAAAAGACTGGAAAATCTCATTCCAGTCTCTATCTTTTCTATGATTTTATTGGTTCTTCAATGTATTTGCCAGAATCCCGCTGAATTTTTCTGCC
Source organism: Hespellia sp. (assembly GCA_028689735.1). Lineage (GTDB taxonomy): Bacteria > Bacillota > Clostridia > Lachnospirales > Lachnospiraceae > Hespellia. The sequence goes on from JAQVCP010000031.1 coordinate 3,654, forward strand.
GTATCACCATACATATGCCCTTCGCCATCTGCAAATTCGCTGAGTGCTCTATTAAATCCACCCAGATCCATGTAATTGAAATTGTAATATTCTACTTTTTGTTTTTCAAAATAGGTTCTAAAATACTGGTCCGCATCTGCATACTGCTGTTCATACATCTCCTGTGTCTCCCGTGGAATGGGCGTAGTGATTACAATGAGTTCTATCCCCTTTTCATCACAAAAGACTTTTAGTTTTTCAAAATACGTCTTACTGATTTCCTGTATATTTTTCTCGTCCCATAACACGAAATTATCGAAACTCTTTTCACCTTCAATCCTGTTCCTGTAAATCATTCCACTTTTCCGATAAGACTCTACTATATCATTGAAATATGCCGGATCATATTCATCATACTCCTGGCTGCCTTTTATTTTCACGGTGTCTTTGATTCTAAGCAGCTGACTCCTGTAATTATACCAGGGAAAAATAATCGTCCGAAAATCCGCATCCAACATTTTCGCAAAGAAATACTGACATTTCGTTTTTGATAACGGCATTTCATAATACAATCTTCCAAAGTCACCATTCTGGTTTTCCGGACTGACCCAGTACCCCGGATCCAATTCATACACAATCTTTTTCGGTGTATGGTGGCTGGCTGCTTCCTTTACCATATAATAGGAATCCCTCAGATATTCTCCCCCGAAGCAAAGGTTGATTCCGCTTTCTCCGGTATTCTCTTCAACGATGTCCGGATCAATTCCACACAAGCCATGGGAAGAACCTACATAGAGGATATCATGTTCCTCACTGGCTATATTATGCATCGTAATCCGCGCATAACTATACGGAATAATTACATAATTCGCAACATTAGTCACAGCTACGCAAAAAATCAAGATGATTACCACAAAGAAAGTTCTTTTAAAATTGCGCATAAATGAATCCTCCTGAAGTCACCGGAACTGCCCCCAATACCGGAAGAATAAACAGAATCGCCACATAACATAAGCATCTCAGGGCAAACGGTACTTTTCTATATAGTTCTGCTTCTGTAAGGCCACGCTCCTGAAATACACTTACCACAAAAAGTACAGCACAGCCAAATAGAATCGTTGCAATGACCAGCATGATATATTTCGGATTGTTATTGCCAAGCGGAATAATGCCAGCTGTAAACAGCTCACTAATCTCAAATTTTGTAACCGCATACCGCATCATTTTCAAAGCGTCCGGCACGTTTGACGCCATATCAAAGAACCAGCTGATATTTACCAGCACGAACGTCCTCAGAATCTGAAACACCATCCATCCTTTTCCTTTATCATTAATATGCAGCGCATTCTTCCACTGTCGGAACTGTGGGGCAAGCATACCGCTGATGCCAATAACCAGACCATTATACAAGCCATATACGATAAATTTCCATGCCGCACCATGCCAGATTCCAACCACAAGAAAGACGATGATATTTGCGATGCAAATCGGAAGGGCCCTTCCAATTTGTTTCCCCAATTTTTTTCTGGCTTTTTTCCCGAACCTGCTCATCCATTTCGAAAGCGAGATTGGATAAAAAATGTAATCTTTCATCCAGGTTCCCAAAGTGATATGCCACCGATGCCAGAAATCAGTAATAGATGTTGCAAAATATGGTCTTCGGAAATTTTCATCCAGATCAATGCCAAAGAGACATGCAATACCTGATACCACATCAATTCCACCGGAAAAATCGCCATACAACTGTGCTGAATAGGCCAGCACCCCTATAATTGCAAGTCCGGAATACTGATCCACATTTCCAAAAATAGAATTTACAAACATGGCCGCATTATCTGCGATGACAAGCTTCTTAAAGTATCCCCAGAGAATTCTCCGTACTCCGCGCTCAATCCTCTGACCATCGAAAGAATGCCTGGCATAGAGCTGAACCGCAAGTGTCTCAAACCTGCCAATCGGTCCCTGCATCAGCTGTGGGAAGAACGACACAAATAACGCAAACTTAAATACATTACGCTCTGGTTTGCATTTTCCCCAATACACATCCAACACATAACCTGCTGACTGGAACGTATAAAAGGAGATTCCAAGCGGAAGCAGAAAATCAAATTCCGGAACAGAGCTTCCAAGCACACTCCCGATGGAGCCCAGAAGAAAATTCGTATATTTCAAAATTCCAAGCATGCCAAAATCAAGCAGCAGCGCCAATGTGATTATTTTCCTTTTTCGTGCTTTGATCTTCTTTTTCCCAAGAGTGCTCTCTTTCTCTTCCGATTTTTGAAGCAGAAGACCCGTCATATATGTTACCGCCGTGGAGAAAACCAAAAAGAATACAATCTTAACTCCCGACGATATGTAATAGATATAACTAAACACAAGAAGCCATATCCATTGATATTTTTTTGGAATCAGATAATATCCAACTACAGCTATCACCACAAAAATCAAGAATTTCAAAGAAATAAGTGACATATCCTCCCTCGCTATTCCTCATTCTGTAAGCGCTGCACCATTTTCCACAAAGCTTTTGCCGAATTAAAATTGTCAGGCACAATATCTACCGGTGTCAGCGATACTCCAAATTCTTCCTCCAATTCACTTACAATAGAAAGAATTGCAAAAGAATCTAATATCTCATCATCAATCAATGTTGTACAAGTCTCATAATCCACGCCTGGGTGAATGTCTTCCAAAATTTCTATTAACTGTTCCATTTTTCTACCTCTTTCTTTCTGAATTTAACTACTCTGTTTCTCTCATAACCACTTCATTTTAGAGCTGCTCCGAATTCAATGAATCCGTTTCCATCCTTTGTCGAACCATTCGCAGTCCCTCTTTTTCTGAATAGAAGAAAATTGTCGGAAGATCCCTGCTGAGAAAGAGGTAGATTCCCTCCGTCACAGAATAGGCTCCGGTATTCTCAAAGACTAATATATCATCCAGTTCCGGTTTTTTCAACATAAGCTTCTTCACAAGCACATCCGCAGATGTGCAGAGAGAACCACAGATATTCCACTTTTCTTCTGCATCCGGTCTCTCTCCGTCATAGAGATGCCGGTATCTCGGAACCTTCATTCCCATAATCTGGCCGTAATAATTCAGATGGTTAATGCCTCCGTCAATAATACAATATTTCTCCTTGAAATTCTCTTTTAAGTCCACGATTTTTGTTATATAGCACCCACAAAAAGCTGCGATATAACGTCCCATTTCCAAATGAACTTCCCCCTGGTATTTCATCTGATCCAGTAATTCCTTCAGTCCATTCAATTGCTCGTCATCTTCCTCTCTGTCCGTTTGAAAATATGGAACAGAAAGACCAGGACCATATTCCAGAATCTGCACCTCGAACTGACACGCATTCAACAGTTCTATGATGCGTTCGTCCAGCATGTCCAGTTCCTTTTTTATGGCTGTGAGTTTCTTTTTTTGTGTTCCCGAATAAAGCTGCAGCCCAAGCATATTCTGATGTGGATATTTCTCCCGTTGCTCTATGATTCCCTTGATTGTCTCCCAGTCCATCCCGAACTGATTGCCACTGGACAGACGCAGCAGCACAGAAAGCTTCTTATCACGCACTTTTGCACAAGTCTCAAGCAATGCAAGCTGAGAAAGAGATTCTACTGTAAATATTCCCTGTCCTTCGTAAGTTTTTATCACTCTGTCTATATCATCTATTTCTTTATTCACACCTGAGAAAACAATCTGTTTCATTGGAATACCATCCCTTTCACAAATGCGCATCTCCCCCGGTGAACATACCTCGTATTTATCAATTTTACTGCTCATTGCTTTTACTAGAAAAGGATTTGCCTTCATCGCATAACACAGCGTAACTCGATTGCCCAGTACCTCTTTCATATGGGAGATTCGTGAATTCAATGCGTCAATATCAAATACATATGCCGGAGTTGCCTCCATTTCGGACACTTTACAAATTATATTCTGCTCCACAGCTTTCTCACCTCTCTGTAATTTCCATCAGTATTTTCCTGTCTATCTTACCATTATTTGTCAGCGGCATTTTATCCACCTGATAAAATTTATTTGGCACCATATAAGGCGGAAGGGACTCACTTATTTTCCGAACAATCTCTTTTCTGTCAATATCACCTTCATAAAATGCAAGAATCCGGCTTTTTTTCTCATCGAAAATGCAGCACACTCTCACAATGGCATCAATTTTCTCTATATTTCCCTCAATTTCTCCCAACTCTATCCTGTGTCCCATATGCTTGATTTGAAAATCTTTTCTGGAACTAAAGCAAATCTGATCATCCTCATCATAATAGCCCAGATCGCCCGTTCGGTACATAAGTTCGGGGTACTTCTGATTCAGCGGATTCTGGACAAAGACCTTTCTCGTCTGTTCCATGTTATTATAATATCCCAGAGCTAGTGCTGTTCCTGAAACACAGATTTCTCCTTGCCTGTTACGTTGCGTAACCAGTTCGTCCCCATCGAGAAGCATAACCTTTTCATTGGCAAATGGAATCCCTATCGGAAGTGTCTCTCCTATAGCAAACTCCTTTTTAATTATATAATAAGTACAATTGCATGTGATTTCTGTTGGACCATACAAATTCACATAAAGCGCATCCGGCAGATACTTTTTCCACAGATTCAGATGTTTTATGGGCATTACTTCCCCACTGAATAAAACCTTCTTCACAAAAGACGGAACCTTGTACTCAAACCCCTTCAAGGTTGTAATAATACAAAGTGCCGACACTGCCCATATTAATGTAGTAATTTTTCTCTCCTCTAAGAAATCAAGAAGTTTCGTTGGGAAGGAAAATAGCTTTTTCGGAATAATCTGTAAGGTGGCACCAGCCTTCAAAGCAGAGTAAATATCCTTTACTGACACATCAAAATCAAACGGAGCCTGATTTCCAATCACATCCTCCTGGGTAATCCCAAATAATGGAACAAACTCATCTATAAAATCCAGTACGGATCGGTGACTTACAATGACTCCCTTCGGTTTTCCTGTTGAACCCGAAGTAAAATTCGTATACAGGGGATCGATATCCGCTGCCTGTCTGCGCCGCTCCCAAAGCAGACAGGCATCTTCTTCGCTGCTGGTAAGTTCCTCCTCACTTAGAATCTTTCCCGCAAACTCCAGTTTTTCAGCAAGTTCAGAACACTCTTCGTTTGTAATAAGAACCCGTGCATCCAGTGTATCTAAAATCTGCTGAATCCGCACAATGGGATGCTTTGGATCCAATGCCACATAAAAGCATCCGGCATGAACGATTCCCAGAAAGATATTAAGCTCATCCACCCCTTTTTCCATCAGAACCGGGATGGGCTGCCTTGCCTGTGTATGCTTTGCCACTGCACTTCCTATCTTTCTCGCAGTTGACAGAAGTTCTGAAAAAGTACATTGCTTTTTCTCATCTGCCACTGCGATTTTGTCTGGATACTTTTCTGCTGAATTTTCTAAATATTCAAGTACATTTTTCATCCTATTTTCCTCTTAGTTGCCGCAATATATTCAATCTTTCTTCCTTTTGACAGGTGAAATTCTACAAATCCTTTTTTCACAAATTCTTCGCCAATCTCATCCTCCATTACAGAACCTGGATGAAAAAGGATCTCCAGTGTTCTCCCCTGTTTTTCCGAAAATTTCTCCATGTCTTTTTCAAGAATCATCATTCTCTTTTCATCCATGCATCCACTCATAACCAGTCCCCACAGGTAAGTATCCGGCAAATGCATTTTTTTTAAACGATGCCTCACCGAAATTGCAAGAATCTTGATAATAAGATTCTTAATGATATTAACCGGAGAATATGTTTTGTACAACGAACCATGTTTTAAAAACGGAACCAGCGGCTCATCCGAATTGCGGATGAATTCTACTTCCAGTTCCTCATCTTTTATCACCTTTTGTAATGCATCAAAGACAATCGGTATCATATGAGTATGTTGATGGCTGTCCACACGCAAAATATAGGACTCGGGCATTGCTTCCCGCACCCTCGCAATCTGTGCTGAAATCTCACGCTGGAACTGCTGCCGGATCTGAAGATATTTCCATGGAAGAAAAGAATAAATCAGACATTTTCCCCAAGTAAGATTGAAATATCCATTTTCATCCACAAGATTCGGTATTTTATCCTCCGGTGCCAGACAATGTCCCTCCATAAAATTCAAATGTACCGATACCATCGGGCTCATATGTCCTGCCTCAACTTCCCTCTTATATAATGTCATACATCGTTCAAAACAGGACATATTCGGAATAATACTGATGCTGTCCAACAGCCTTTTCTTACACAACCTGACGATATCCTGCGTGGCATGATAAGTGATTGCAAAGTCATCTGCATGGACATCGATTCCACCACCTTCAAATCCTAACATAAGGCTCACTCCCCCATCTCATCTTTTTGTTCCTCTTCCTTAGAAAGCACTTCCTTCATCACATACAAAGGCCGGTGTTTTGTCTCAATATATGTTTTGGAAAGATACTGTCCTAAAATGCCCATACACAACAGCTGTATTCCCGTGCCAAAAAGAAGCACACAGATTAAAGTCGGATAGCCTGCCACCGGATCACCAAAAAGCATCGTCTTGATAATGACCACAACCGCGGAGATAAAGGCAATGATACAGATTAGAGTTCCTAATATCGACGCAATGATCAATGGTTTTGTTGAAAAAGCAGCAATTCCATCCAATGCATATCTGAACAATCCCAGAAATGACCACTTTGTCGTTCCAAAAGCACGTTCCTCAACTTCGTATGGTATATAACATGTCTCAAACCCTACCCAGGAAAAAATACCTTTTGAAAACCGGCAGGATTCTGGAAGGGAAATGATTGCATCAGCCATTCTGCGTTTAAATGTTCTAAAATCACTGGTGGACTGACGAATCTCTACATCACACATAGCATTCATAAGTTTATAGAATGAATTCTTAATTGCTGAAATCACCTTCCCCTCCGCCCGCTTATCCGGATAAGCCGCTACGCAGTCATAATCTGGCTGCGTTTCCAGAATATTTAACATCTCGACAATATACTTTGGCCTCTGCTGCATATCAGCATCAACAATCGAAATATAGTCACCCTTTGCAGCTTCCAGGCCTGCTATGATTCCTGCTTCTTTCCCGAAATTTCTGGAAAAATTCAAGATCTTTATTCTGTATGGAGAAGTTTTGTACAGATTCCTCAATTTCTCCATGGTACGATCACTACTTCCATCGTTAACGAAAATCAATTCCGTATCTTCTATCAGATTTCCAAAAGCTCTGACTGTATCCTGATAAAACAAATCTATGTTGTTTTCCTCATTATAGCAAGGAATTATAACTGATAATTTCATTTTGTCATTTCCTTTCGCCGCTGTTGATTCCTTCTCTGTTTCCAAGATTAACTATCACATAATCTCCCTCATCCTGAATACATCCCTTTTCCGGCCATTCTGGCATTTCTTTCACCAAAGTCTGTGCTTCTATGGCTTGTTCCTCTTTTGGCTGCAAATAATCATACCCATTTATAGTTGCAAGCTTTTGAAGATTATCCGATGACCAGAAATAATTCGGTGGATACTCTGTGTACATATCAAAATAAGAAAAACCAAACATTTCGATTTTACTATAACATGCACCGTTTAATGGTGCCTCCCATTTCCCATAAAAAATAATTGATTTGTCACTGTAATCAATCCCCTCATCATTGATACTCTCAAGTAATGACTGCAGTTTTCTGCAATCCTGATCATATCTCACATCGTCCGTATACCACAATCTAAGTGTTGCCTGACATTGCTGTACAACGAAAACCGTCGCAAGTACATAGACAATAATTCTGGCACACTTGGGTGCAATCTGTTCTTTTTCACAAAATGAGAGTAGGTACATTGCCCCTCCTCCTATCACAAAAGGAAGCACATACTGGCTGCGGTAAACCAATGTATTCCCAGTGACAATCACTTCCGCAAACGGCACTGCCAGTAATGCCAGAAATACTACTATCCGAAACCAGTTTATCTTGATTTTCTTTTTCACCATGGCAATAAAAATCAAGAAGCTCCCAATAATCAGACAAGAAAATGCTACGTTGAACATCCGGTATCCGATAATCATCACGCCAATACTTTTCGCAATATTTAACAGGCATTGTGCTGCACTGACCGTCCCCCACAATATGGAATATTCTTTTTCGACCTCATTATTGAAGAACAACGACATAATGAGTAATAAAAATGCTACCGCACCCAAAAAGCTCACAATAAGCTTCACGCATATAATCTGACTTTCCTTTTTGCTATATGTCTGCTTAAGAAGCAAATACCCAATAAGTGCTCCCGCAATGTACAGAATAATGTTCGTTTCATAACATGAGAAGCTCCAACACATCAAAAACAAACCAACAACAAGTGCAATTATATTGTTTTCTTTCAGCCAGTAAAAGACAGCCAAAAGCGCCAGTGCAATTAACAAGATAGAAAATGCTATCTCAAATTCCTGCAATTTAAAGAACCACTGGAAAGCAAAAAAAGGATGCGTAATGAATAATCCGCAAAAGATAAAATAGTTCATTTTTTTTTCGCTTATATAAGAAAACACAAAAGAAAAGGTCATAAGAAAAACTATGATTGTAAAATAGCAGAGAACTCCCGATATATATGGATTGAACCATCGCGTTTGAAAAATGCTTCTGATGAGTACTAGACCCCACCGCCCTATGACCAGCCAGTCAATATCTGAATATGGATTACAAATCACCTTGTCCGTGTCTACAGAAATAGCATGGGCAAAAATCCTGCACCCAAAAACCACTGCGACTAAAACCAAATTAAAAAGCAGCAGCTTTAAATTATTCTTATAGAATTCTCCATATTTTTTATAAATTGATTTCATTGTTAGCCCCTTTAATATAGTGTATCATTTCCCACAAAAAACTTAGGGCCAGATGTAGTTCTCTCCATCCAACCCTATTGTGTCTCTTATGTAACATCCTTAATTCTGAATGCTGGCGCGTTCTCTTTATATTGACAACTTATTTAGTCTAGATCGATAAAATCTACTTTAAAATCATCATCGTATTCGTCATCATCATACTCTTCATCGTCATCGTAGTATTCGTCGTCATCATACCCATCATCGTCGTACTCTTCATCGTCAAAATACTCATCATTCTTTTTCTGCTTACTCTTTGAAATCTTTCTATCTGCTTTCTTTGCTGAAACAATTTCATCTGAAGCTTCTGGAATATCGTACTCATCATATAAGTCATCCAATTCCTGATTCCTATGGCTCAGCTTTACAGCTATCACTACGATAATAATCAATAATAACAGGAAAATCCCCCATACAACAGCTAACACAATTGGTAATTTATCATTGATCAAATCAGAAATCTTGTCTGACAGACCTTTTTTCGTCTGATCAGTCGTTGTTGTCGGTACCGAATATCTCTGATATGTAGATTGAACTGAATCATACTGATAATAACTTTCCGTTCCATCATTACATCTCGCATATACTAAAAAGAACTCAGTATCTTCTGTATTCTGCCATGCTTTAAAATCTTTACCATTTACAGACATTGTAGTTTCTTTGAACTGACTTGGAAGTTTCGCACTCGCTGTCGGGTCCATCAGAAAAACAGTCCGTTCATCAGAAATATCAATCATCTCTGTCTTCTGAAACGTGGCATTGCTTGAATTGTACAGAAAATAATCTGAGGTGCCATTAGCATCCTGCAGATAAAACAAATAGTGTTCCGCAGAATCAACCATACATTTGCGGTTAACGCCTTCTATTTCTAACTCACTTGCCGTATACCCAGATGGAATGATTGCCTCGCTGAAATTCTCATTGATAGTATAGGAAGTCCCATCCACTTCAACGGAAAGAGAGTCCCCACTTGCTGTTGCTCCCGGAGTTTGGGCCGTTGTACTGGTGCCATCGCCTGCTCCGATTGTTACAGTCGAATTCCCTGTAGACAATGTCAGTGTCTCGTCGTTGTACAAATATGCAGTGTAGTTCGACACATCAATGGTAGCTGTTCCCTCTGCTAACGCTTTGAATGTCATACTATAAGCTAATTCACTTACAGTTCCATCACCCGTTGTAGAAAGCGCAACGCTTCCATTTCCACCTGTTGCATTTGTTCCATTGATGAATTCAAGCATCGCCGGATCATATGTCACATTGACGTTTCCGTCACCAATTGCTTCACCTGCCGTATTCATCTTAACATCAACCGTAAATTCTGCACCATTCGTTGTTGTCGGATCTGAAAACTGTAAAGTTCCTTCTGCCGCCATAGAAATCATGGAAAAACATGGGGCCAATAGACAAATGGAAAGTAGTGCTGCGCAGATTTTCTTTTTTGTATTCATAGTTATCTCCCTTGCATTTTCAACTTCAAAACTAGTATTCATCTTCATCATAGTCGCTACCAGAGTTTGAATTGTTGTTCGAATCGTAATCACTGTCATCGTTGCTGGAGCTATTCGAGCTGTCATAGTCGCTGGTACTATTCGAGCTGTCATAACTGCTTGAGCTGTCATAATCTGAATCATAATCAGAGCTGCTTTCCGAGCTATCATAATTACTTTCATTCGTCGATGAATCACTTAGTCCCGCTACTTTATTCTCTATTGTCGAACTAATCGCTGTAACAGTGCTTGACGGTGTATACCCATCATCGCCAAACAGAAATTGATGTAGCGTAACCACATTGCTCTGCAGTGTAACAGGAATAACAGAACTTCCCACACCAGTCAGCGTAGCAAAATTCTTGTTGTCCGGGAATCCGGTCGTTTCACCTAGTTGATAAGACTTTATATCTTTTGCATAAGCAAGAATCTCCGGTAATGTGAAATTCGTAGATACCTTCGGGAACACCGAATCAATAATCTTATTAAGGGAAGATAACTTGGCTGTCTGCAGTTTTTCAACCACCTTGGTAATTACATCACGCTGCCGTTCCGTTCTTCTGAAATCATCACCTGTTGTATATCGAATTCTACAATACGCCGTTGCCTGTGTTCCGTTAAGGAGCTGCGGTCCCGGTCCCCCAATATCCGGCGAATAGATTCCTGTATTTTTCTGGATTTCTTCCGAATATCCATTTACATAAAATACTTCCTCCTCCTGAACATCAATCTCAATTCCGCCAAGTGCATCTATCAAATCTACCAAAGCAGAAAAATCCACTGTCACATAATGGTCAATATCCATGTCGAGATTACGGTTCAATAATGCCATTGCCTCTTTCGGTCCACCTTCTGCACCCTCGTTGATAATTCCTGTGGAATATGCAGAATTCGCTTTATTGTAAGACCCATCTGACTGTTCTAAGAGAGTGTCCCTGTAAACGGAAGCCAGTTTTACCTCTTTCGTTTCTCGGTTAAGGCTTGCAACAATAATTGTATCACTTCGCGTCCCATCAACACTGCCATCGGCTCTGGTATCCACACCAAACAGTGCAATATTCATATATCCGGTTCCATCTAAGCCGCTCGCTTCTATCTCGTCCGAAATACTAAGCTCATCAGCATTAATTTTAGTTGTCTCTATCTTGCTATATTTATTCGCAGCATATATTACGCCCGAAGTAATTACACCAATCAAGACAACCGCTAAAATAGTCGTGATCTTCCTCGCTATCGGCCACGATGCAAAGCCTCTTCTCCGTCTACTCCCGCGACGGCGTCTACGTCTCCTATTTGCCATAATGTATCCTTTCTCATTTTCCGTATTTGTATCAAATTACACTTTATCATACAATATTTTATATAAAACATCAATGAATTTTTCATGAATTTTGCTGTTCACGGCCTAAACTTGCATTAAGAAAATCCCCAATATGCAGGATTCATTGTGCATCTTTGAATGATTCCCATTGGCAGCTTCCTGTAATGCTTTCCAAGCCAGTATCCAGAATATTTAAATCCACTGCTGAATATCAGCGAAAAGATGAGCCATGGCTTTCTTATCTTCAGTAGATATGACACTGTTTTTTTTATCAGCCGTATCCCCTCACTTTCCGATGAGACATTGCGGAATATCTCCGGGTGGCATGCCTGCGACACGGCCAGATCAAAATTACGCCGAAATTGCTGTCTCCAACTATAATTATGTGAATGGATTACTTTTGCTTCCGCCGCATACGCAACTTTGTAGCCACTCTGTATCAACTTTGCAGCTAAAATCATATCCTCATTGAATATTACTTTTTTTTCAAATCCTCCAACTGCATTATAAATGTCTTTTCGGTATGCCGCGCATACATCTGAGCAAAAATATGTTTTCACTCCCATTGCATCCAGGTCAGCAGCTGTTTTTACAGCTCCACATGAAGAATAATTAAAACTCCGGGTATATTTTTCTATTATCCTGCAATCATCTTTTGGCAATTGTCTCGCATATGCCACACCAACCTTTTCATCTTCAAAACAGTGAACCAGCTTCTCAATCAAGTGTGTATCTGCCGGAAGTGCATCCTGTGTCATAAATACAACAATCTCTGCCTTTGATTCTTCCATTCCTCTTGCCCGTGTTCCGCCATGATCAAATTCAGCTTTCATTATCCTGGTAAGTTTAATATTGTCTCCAAGGCTATCAAATGCTATCCCCGTATCCTCTGCAACCGTATCAATGATATGAATCTGTTCTATTGGATAGCTCTGTTTGTTCAGCCTCTTTATGATATGTCTGAGTTCTTCTCCAGGCCGGTACGTTGGAATAACGATTTCAATTTTTTTTGAATCCATAATATGTTTCCTCTTCTTTGTCTGTTCTCCACTCTAACTTTTTTAGACAGAGCCTCACTAGTAAGCATTTTTATTGATAAATCCTTTAAAAAAAGTTAACAGTATTATCTTGAAATCCAGACCAATTGTCCAGTTCTCAATATAATACAAATCACACTCTATTCTTTTACGAATGGAGGTATCTCCACGATACCCATTCACCTGGGCCCAGCCGGTCAGTCCTGGTCTCACTTGATGCTTTATCATATATCGTGGGATTTCTTCCTTAAACTTTTCAACAAACTGCGGTCTCTCCGGCCGTGGTCCCACCAAGCTCATATCTCCTTTTAGGACATTGAAAAGCTGAGGTAATTCATCGATACTTGTTTTACGTATAACTCGTCCCACCTTTGTTACTCGAGGATCATTCTTGGTTGTCCATTCTCCGCGCTCTTCCTCTTCCTTCTGCACTACCATTGAACGAAATTTATACATATCAAATGTTTTATTTGAAAGGCCTACCCTCTCCTGTTTGAAAATCAAAGGTCCAGGAGCTGTCACTTTTATTAAGATCGCCGTAACCAGCATGATCGGTGAAAAAAGAGTCAGTGCAACAAGTGCTCCAAATACATCTACCGCTCGTTTCATCACTCTATTCCAAGTATTATTAAGTGGAACTCGTCTGATGTTAATGACAGGCAGTCCCAAGATATCTTCCGTGTAAGGTCTGGTCGGAATAATATTGTTGTAATCCGGAATAAACTTTGTATGCACACCTGATTTTTCACACATATTTACAATATATTCCAGCTTGTTATATTCACTGATTCCCAGCGTAATTGCGATCTCATCCACACGGTTCTGCGGAAGGATAATAAGAAGGTTCTCAATACTTCCAATCACCTTAACGCCTTTATACTCTGTTCCCCGTTCAACATGATCATCCAGAATGCCTCTTATGGAATAACCCCAACCTGGATTCGCTTTGATACGGTCTATATACTCTTCTGCCGCCCTGCTGTAGCCAACCAGGATCATGTGCTTTTGATTATATCCTTTCCCCCGCACTTTTCTAAGCACAAGCCGGATAATATTTCGTATCAGGACTTCAAGAAACACATTGACGCATGTGAAAATAAAGATCATCGCACGCGAAAAATCCATCTGTCTTGACAAATATAAAATCAGTATGAAACACATCAAACCAATTGCATTGGCCTGTACAATGTGCCAGGCTTCCAACCTGCGTCCCTGTACACGCTTCGAAGTATACAACTGAAACAAAGAGTACAAAATCAAGTACCCTGGAATGATATAAATCAAAGCATGTAAATATACATTCAGAGATAAATACCATGCCCCTACCGGCAATAATCCACTCTTGAATCTGATATACCATGATAGGACATAGGAAAACCCCATAGCCAGTGCATCTATTACCACATGTAATCTATTTAATAATTTCTGATTGTCCTTAATCATCTTCCTCACCTTTTACTGTTTTCTTTGTAGTATATCATACATGATTTTTCAGAAAAGAACAACTAAAAGCCTAAAAATTGCTTATTTTTCGTAACATTTTTGTAACATTTCTTTTACACATCAAAGGCAACGCCATTTAAGGAAACTTCAAGCGTATCTTATTGCATAAAAAAAGGGGGACTGATATACTGAAAGAAGAAAAGACAAAAGTAAGCGCTGAACAGAATTTTTCCGGTTTATATGACGTAATCTTCACCTTTCTTCTTCGATTCGGGAATATCCAGACCATTCGATACAAGTCAAATCTCCTCCTCTGCTGTCCAGAGCCAAACAGCGCATCACGAGATAATTTTTTCAGAAACGCTGTCGTCTGGAGTTTGGATTCTTCTCGTCCCCCTCCTCACCGCTGTAGTGTTGCGTACAATCTGCAGATATGCTAGAATAAATGAGATGTTTTATACGAAATAACGTAAAAGGAGCCGCCATGTATCAATACATTTTAAAAAACAAAAGAGAATACGGTTTTGCATTGTTATTTTCCTTGATTTGTTTTGGGTTTATGCTTACAAATCATACGATTTCTATCGATGAAGAAACATGGGTTCTTTCTAATAGTGTGAACTTTGGCTGGATCAGTCAGGGTCGTTTTGGAATTTTTCTGCTAAACCTCCTGTTTTCCAACCATAGCCAGTACACTCCCTTCCTTTGGGACTGCCTTGCAATCGCATTTTGGAATTTCTCTGGAATTGTCTTTTTCTATTCTCTGTTTCAAAAAGAAGAACCAGATTCCTGGAAATTGATCTTCATGCAATCCTACTATGTTTCTCTTCCTTTTGTTGTCGGCGAGATTTTATCTTTTTCTATGTTTAATTTTCAGATTAGCCTTGGCATGGTATTCACAGCACTTGCGTTTTATTACAGCACGCATCTTTTTGCACACAAGAAGAAGTCTGACGCTGCCGTAGCGGTGTTGCTCCTCCTGTTTTCTATTTCCATTTATCAGGCATTTATCTGTGTATACGTTACTGCCGTCGTTGCATATTTTCTACTTCAATTTCTCGGTGAGAAATCTGCTGATCTGCAAAAAATACTGCCCTTCGCAGTTACATGTATCGCGGCAACAGTTTTCTATTTTGTCATTAACAAATTATTAATGATCTTAACCAGCAGCTCCAGTTATCTTACAGAAAATTATATTGGGTGGTTCTCCAAAAACGGAATACTCTATGCTGCATTTATGGCTCTTGCTAACATTGTACGCGTTTCTTTTGCTATTACTATACAAGGTGAACATATCTATGGTGGTTTTGTCATTCGGATTCTCACGATCAGCTTTGTGTTATTTTCAGTTTATACATTCTTTCACTCCAAAGGTGTAAAAAGAAAATCGGGTGTGTTCTTCTGGACAATCGTCTTTGTTGCCGCTCCGTTTTCTCTTTATCTGGCCTTGGGAACTTACAAAACTCACGGCAGAATGCTTTTGGCACTTCCTTTGGTTGGAGCACTGGAAATCTACTTCATTTTCCAATTTTTAAGGAAATCGATCCTAAAAAGAATCGGAATTCTCATTGTGTCATTTTTGCTGTTTCTGAATGTTCGTAATATGAACCAGCTATTTTATGCTTCTTCTGTCGCATATGAACATGATACCACCACTGCCAATGAAATTATGCACGACATTCGCACACTAGGTTTGGATTATCATAACAAACCAATTGTCTTGATTGGAATGGCTCCCATGGATGATGTTGGATTAACCACTTCCGATACTGTTGGTGCCTCGATTTTTGCTTGGGATGATGGCAATATCTCCCGTATGGTAAATTTCATCCGTACAGAAGGATACTCCGTCACTGCTCCTTCCGCAAAACAGATTCAAAATGCATATGATGCCTCTGCCGCTATGTCAAAATGGCCTCAGAATGGAAGTATCAAGGAATTACATGATACAATTATTATATATTTGTCTGATCCGTCAGAAAAATGGTTTATATCCAACCACTGCACAAATACAAGATAACTTATTTTGTATTTGTAAATAACGCCCCGTTCGCTTGGCGAACAGCACATCACATTCAATCACAGAAAAAGAGGTTTTTATGAAAGTAACTATTATTATTCCCAACTACAACGGAAAACATTTTATGCTGCCGTGTCTGGATTCACTTTCTCGTCAGACCAGCAAGGACTTTACAATACTAATTGTGGACAATGCCTCCTCTGATGGCAGCCTCACATATCTTCAAGAAGAGTGGCCTTCAATCCCGGTTATCTCTTTGGATAAGAATTACGGCTTCAGTCGTGCTGTTAATGTTGGGATTCAGAATTCAACTACACCTTATGTACTTTTATTGAATAATGACACCACCGTTGCACCTGACTTTGTCGAACAGATGATCAATGCAATTGAGCATTCCCACAGGATTTTCTCTGTCAGCAGCAAGATGATCCAGATGTATCATCCTGAGTTGATTGATAGTGCGGGAGATTTGTATACTCTGATGGGATGGGGCGTATGCCGCGGCACTGGGAGACCTGTTGAAAACTACACTTCTTCCGATACTATTTTTTCCGCTTGTGCCGGTGCCGCAATCTATCGTAGATCTGTATTTAAAAAAATTGGATACTTTGATGAATCGCATTTTGCGTATCTGGAAGATATTGATATTGGATACCGTGCCAAAATTCATGGATATAAAAATACCTACTGCGCTTCAGCCATTGTAAAACATGTTGGCAGTGGAACCAGTGGTTCCAAA
Organism: Hespellia sp.; assembly: GCA_028689735.1. GTDB lineage: Bacteria > Bacillota > Clostridia > Lachnospirales > Lachnospiraceae > Hespellia. The sequence continues at coordinate 20,593 of JAQVCP010000031.1, forward strand.
TACAATTCTTTTAAAGTCAAGCTGGCTGCCCGCAATAACCTTTATCTTATTTACAAAAATATGCCCTTATTACAGCTTATTTTAAACATTCTTCCTATCAGCCTTGGTTTCTTTGTAAAAGCACTGTTTTTTCAAAAAATAGGATTTGGAAAAGACTACAGGGAAGGCTTTCGAGAAGGCCTTCATACAATGAAGCATTGTAAAAAGGTGCCCTTTCGAATACGTAATCTTTTCAATTACTTAAAAATCGAATCAGAATTAATTGTCTATACTTTCGCCTATGCCAAGGACTGGATTAAACGAAAGGTATTACACAAATAAAAAGCAGGACGCCATCCGTGTCAACTGGATAGCGTCCTGCTTTTTATTAGATATAAAGTACTGTTCACAAAATATGCAGTACACTATTAATTGAATTTCACCATATACCCTGGATACTCAGCATGTCCGGTTTCCAAAATCTGCCCCTCTACAGTAACCCGAATCTTGTCACACTCATAAGCGCTCAAAAAAGTATTGCACAAACTTCCCATTGTGATGTACTCTCCTGCTGAACCTTGATTCTTCAATCCATTCGAAAACTCTACAGACAAGTCTAAATCTATTACTTTCGCATCAGCCGATTGACTTTCCGAAAAACTCAAAACCGAAACATTCGTCAAGGCACTACTTTTCTCAGATAATTTTTTTACCAATGCTGCAGGTGTCAGTTCCGGAATTGTCACTTCTTCCGTATCAAATCCATCTGCATTTGCATTGCTGTAATAAAGTGTAACTTTCTTTTCTTCTGACTCCGGAGAATCCTGTTCTGGTTCCTGTTCAAGATCATTTTTTTCTGAATTTTCTTCTTTAACGCTGCTATCTGCTATCTCTTCCTGCTTCTCTCCCCCAGTCTCCTGCTCGTCCTTTTCTGCCACAGCAATACCCGAACCACTTGCAGCTGACCCTTCTTTTGAGCTGGTTTCACTGCCACAAGCGACTCCCCCCACCACCAGTGCAGCAATAACAACAGCCATTTCCAATTTCTTTCTCATAAACACCCCTTCTTTCTGACTTTATTTATACTATTTTGCAATTTGATTCAACAAAATCTCATATAGCTGTTTATGTTTTTTCACAACTACCTGAAGGATAATTCCACAAATCCACAAAAGAATGGCAATCGTAAACATTACTCCGGATACAATTAAGGTTGGAAATCTAAGCACCAGTCCAGTCTGAACATACTCAACAAATACCGGAACAAAAAACAATGCGGAAATAAGAATACAGACTAAGGAGATCACACTAAAAAAGATCATTGGTTTATATTCCCGGAATAAGTTTGCTATTGTCTTAAGCACTTTCATCCCATCACTCACTGTATTTAATTTTGATTCACTTCCTTCCGGCCTGTCACGGTAAGTGACTGGTATTTCTTCCAACAAAAAGTTCTTATCAAGCGCATGAATTGTCATTTCTGTTTCAATTTCAAATCCTTTTGATAAAACCGGAAAACTCTTTACGAACAATCTGCTGAATGCACGGTAGCCTGTCATGATATCTCTCACATTGCTTTTGAATAATTTGTTTATCAATCCACGCACCACACGATTTCCAGTATTATGAAATGGTCTTTTATTCTCAGTAAAATATGTGGAGGACAATCTGTCCCCAATCACCATATCAACTCCCTTATTCAGGACAAGCTCGCACATCTCCCTTGCATTTTCCGCTGGGTAAGTATCATCTCCATCAATCATCAGATAACAATCTGCCTCGATATCACGGAACATACTGCGAATAACATTTCCTTTTCCCTGTCTATATTCATAGACAACCGTGGCACCTGCTGCTCTGGCAATTTCATCTGTTTTATCGGATGAATTATTATCATATACATAAATAGTTGCCTCTGGAAGCACCGCTCTGTAATCATCTATAACTTTTTTAATTGTAACGCTCTCATTGTAACACGGAATCAGTATTGCTATTTTACTCATCTCATTCTCCTTATTTCGAAACTATTTTGTAGATTTTGTATCCATCCGATTCTTTTTGTAATTCAACTCTTTCATTTTGGGTCTCTTTTTCCCCAAGATCATTTTTAGTAAAAATATAGTCCACACCCAATTTCTTCAAATCGCTCAGTGTAAGATGCACTCTGAATTCATCTTCAAAGGTCTTCTCAAATTCTGCTTCACCCGATTTTTTTATATCAATAACGATATGGGCATAACGATTGTACACTTTTTCATACTTGCCAGTTTTATCAATTTCCTTCCATCTCTCATTGTCAGGATACACATTCGTGGAATTTATTGTAGGAGCACCACACAGTATTCCGGCATTAATATATGGAATTCGCTCACCTTCCACCGCCCAGACTGTACCCGGATTATCTTCACACACTTCTGATATAGCAGAAATCGATGGAACAGAATAAAGTTCCCCGACTCCCTGGCGAATCGGATTAACCAGAAATCCACTTAGAACAGCAATTACCAATATTGTCACAAGCAGCCCTGATTTTGCAAGCTTCTTCGGATATCTTAATAAAAAATAGAAAGCAAAACAGAAAATAACAACCGTAAGTACTATAACCATCTTACTCCTAAAAAAGGATACATTTGTCTCTCTGCAGACCAACAGTCCAACTCCCATAACAATAGCTGAAAAAATACAGCTCGAAATTCTGGAAAATGGTTTTTCCAGCAAAGAAAGTGCTCGAATCATAAGTAATAAATTACAAAATCCAAAGATAATTACTGCTCTTGATGATTGGGAATTACTTAAAAGAGATATTTTTGCCAATACGTCCGGAAATCCAAAGACACTGTAACTCCCCAGAAAAAGACACAGTGCCGTCAGGATAAGAAGCAGCTTATCTTTTTTCTTTTCTCTAAAAAACAAAATGAATGGCGGGACATAACAGACTGGGAAAAAATCAATAAAATGGGCACTCTCCGGTGCATTTCCAATCAGACCATGCTCCCCTGTCATCGCATACCAGATATTTGAAATATAGTAAAACAGACTTCCAAGCATTCCGCCTCCAGTCTCACTACGTTTCCCCGGATATACGGTGCCAGTAACACTTTTAATAGTTCCACTGGATTTTATAAAAATATAAGCCATGAGAATCAAAAAAATTATGATTCCAAATGAAATGATCAACCAGTCTTTTTTTGTCATTGTGCATGATTTATAATTCTCCCAGATTGTCCAGATAATCAAACCTAAGATTACATAGCACATCGGAACTTCCCACGCCGGATAGATTGTCAGTATAAACCCACCCGCAGAAATGAGAATTCCAAGCACATATAAAATCCTTAATTTCCAATTATCTTCCTTCATATAATAATGCAGTAGAATAATAGAAAACTGAGCGAAAATCAGCATCTCAACAAACCCATTGATTGCAAACCACCACTGAACAACAGGTGCAAACAGCACCAGCATCGCCATAATGACAGACAAATCTTTTTTCTTTTTCGTAATCAGCATGGCAAATTCAAAAGTCACGACAAAAAGTGCAATGTATCTTCCGCACCAGAAAAAGGCAAGCCCTTTTCCCTGTGATAAGAATAAATATCCCCAGTAAAACGGTCTGAAAATGATTGCCACGTTTGCAACCGGTTGTCCATATACCAAAAACATATCCGTGGATGCTGCTCTTACTGTATTGCTAAAGTAGGGAAAAACTCCTGTACTGTTTTGATATTGTGACAGCATCATAGGAGTCGACACCGCCCATTCATCTGACCTTATTCCTCTTGACATTCCCAGCACAGTATCATCTGTTCCGCCCAAAAAAGCACTAAAAAGACCAATCGAAGATCCATTTAATTCGAGTATCACGCAAATAACAAAAAAGCAGACAGCAATAAAAAAACGATATCTATAAACAAACTCACCAATTTTATTCCCATAGTAAACGATCAGAGCTGTAATAACCAATAACACAAAAAATGTAATTATCGTATTGCTGCGTAAGCTCTGGCTAAGAGCAATCTGAGATAGCGTACTTTCGTGCATCCATGTCTGACAATGTTCTACGCAATATACATACATCTGAAGCATCACTGCACACACAAATGAAAAACTGATCCCAAGAATAAATCTTACATATTTTTTTTGTGAATTCATCCCATCAAACCCTCTTTATCCTAACCGGAACGGACCATATTCAATCGGGAAATTTTTATTGTAATACGGATCCCCTTTTTTCAAAATCTCCGGCCATCTTTCCTGAAAGAGTCTGACTTCACCTTCAAAACGTTCGATCTTCTCTTTTGTATCTTCATAACCTCTGGACTTAGACTCATAATGATGCCATAAAGAAAATGCATTATAAACTACAAGCTTTCCAGTCTTCCGAACTTTCAAACAAAAATCAACATCATTCAGTCCTACCTTGAACTCTTCTGTAAAACCGTGCACTTCTTCAAATGATTTTCTGTCTACCATCATGCAAGCGGCTGTCACTGCACTATAGTTGCAGTTAATTCTTGGGCGAACCATGAAGCCGTAATCATCTTTTCCAATTCCGGTAAATACATGTCCTGCAAATCCTCCAAATCCAATTACAATTCCTGCGTGCTGCACCGTGTCATCCTCGTAGAGCAATTTTGCACCAACAACACCTACATCCTCACGCATACAGCAGCCAAGAAGTTCCCGAACTGCTGTATCATTAATGATTTCTGTATCATTGTTCAGGAAAAGCAGATAATCACCTTTTGCAAACGAAACGCCGTAATTGTTGATAGCAGCATAATTAAACTCATCTTTCCAATAAACCACTTTTACATTTTCATGCTCTTCTTCCAGTTTCTTATAATACTCGAATGTTTCATCATCCGTACTGTTATTCTCAATTACAATAATTTCAAAATTCTGATAAACATTATTATTGTAGAGGCTTTTAATGCATACATCCAGATCTTCTATATGATCCTTATTCGGGATTACTACTGAAACCAATGGGTTTCCAGGTGTTTCATAAACTGTATGATACATTCCCCACAGAGCTTCCTCTGTATGCTCTACCGTCGCTGGAATTCCCACTCTCTTATAATGATCTTCTATCGCTTTCCGCCCCGCTTCATACGCATACATTTTGCTGGATGGGTCACCTGCAACAGATGCCGCATGCATTCTCCAGTTGTAAAGGATCTTCGCAATATGTTTGATTTTCTTGGAATTTTCGATACAGCGGAACATCAGATCATAATCCTGTGCTCCATCATACTCACTGTTAAACCCACCAATCTGGTCCATGATACTCTTTTTCACTACAAAGAAATGGGTAATATAATTGTGGGAGCAGAACAAATCTGGACTGTAATCCGGTTTAAAATTCGGATCAGAATGTTCTGACAAATCTCCTGATACTTTATCTTCGTCCGTATAAATAATATCATAATCATCTTCATTAAGTGCTTTCACAACTTCATACAACGCATGTGGTTCCAATACATCATCATGGTCGAGCAGTCCGATATAATCTCCCGTTGCCAATTCCAGTGCTCCGTTGGTGTTCCCGGAAATTCCCATATTCTTGTCTAATATCTTGTATTTGATCCTTGGATCATTTTGGTGATACTTCTCCATTACTGCTTCCAGCTGCGGATTTCCCTCACTTCCATCTCCAAGGCATAATTCCCAATTTGAATAAGTCTGGCCTTGAACAGATGATACCATTTCTTCAAAAAACGAAATAGGAGTATTATAGGTTGGCACGATAATACTGATTTTAGGTTCTTTTTCAAACTTCTTTGTACGCTGTTTTTTAAGTTCTTCTTTTGTGATTTTATTGGATTCATACCACTCTTCATACGGAAGTCCATTGGCATTTTTTCCTTTTTTAATGCGTTCAATCAGCTTCCTTATACCATTTTTCTGTAAATATGTGACACCCTTTTTTATATTTTTGACATTCAAATTATAAATTACATTTTTCACATAGCCTTGTTTGGCAAGGAAAGACTCTTTTTTCTCTATTTCAGCTGCATTCAGTCTTTTCTTCACTTTCATAGTGCCATCCGACATAAAAAACGTATATTCTTGATTTTCAGCACCTGTGAATTCAATTTGAAAACCACAATAACGCTCCTCTTTGCTCACAAGTCCCGCTCTATACAAATCATCTCTGTTAAGTGGCCTATTTGTAAATGAAACTAAATTATTTTGTCCATCTGTAATCTTGAACAAGATTTTATGCCCACGATTATATGAACACGCCCATCCTCTCAACCTGAAAACAGGAATATCTTGTTTGCGCTCCACCGAAATAGAATCCATGGAAAAATTTAATGTCTTTTCATCAATAATGTTTTCAATTTGTTTATGATTCAAAGAGAAAATTTCTTGTTTTTCTTTCCCAACATGCGCAATAATCTGTAATCTTTCCGGATTCACAGTCATTGCCACTGGGATCTTAAAGCGAAATCCAACTCCGGCATCCTCCAAATCATATTTGGTATATTTGAGCTGCACATCTTTTCTGGATACTTTCTTCTTCTCGAAATCCACTTCTGAACCGTTTATTTTTACTGTGTAGGTCACTTTCCTTTTGTCAAGACTAAAGCACCAGCCACAAACAACAAATAATTTTTCCGAAGCAAGAATCCTGTATGTTTTTGCATCAAAGTAATATTTTAATTTCATTTCTTTCCTCCATGTACGAACTCTATTCAAATATCTTAAATAAGAATTTAATAAACAATGCCAGATATATCATCAACCCAACAAATACAACAAAAGTCTCTATATTAAAAAACTTTACTTCCTGCACAAGGACCAGATTTTTCGAACTGTCTACCTGGTCTATCCGTAATGTTCCATTCTGGCTTGAATCCTTTTCCGTTGTCATCAAAACAATTCCATGCTCAGATTTAATCTGTTTTGTGTCAATAACTAAATTATATTCCACATCTTTACTGGTCGGAATTCTTTCAAATTCTAATTTATATGGTTTGGAATTGTCTACCTTTTCTGAATCAATAACCCCTTCGCCAACAACATTGCCTGAGGTTGCCTCAATAAGGCTCCACTTATATTCTGCATCACATTCCTGATTTAAATTACTGACAGTTAATTCCAATGACTCCAGTCCATTATGTTTACCAATAAACCTCTGCTCTATTTTAGAATTTTCCAACAATTCACCTGTATTCTCATATGCACTGCTGTCAATAGACGAATCATAGATTTCGTATGGCCATACACTATTTGAATATAATACTGCAACTGCTGCTATCAGTATAATCAGCACAGCTGTTTTTACAATTTTCTTCATTCGGTTCTTAATCCTCACTTTATTCTGGTTGATATGCCTGGTTATATTTCGGACACACAACGGACGTAGGGCCATCTTCTACGACATGTCCTTTTTCAATCCATATCGCCCGGTCACAAATTTTTTGAACCTGCTGTATACTATGCGACACAAAAAGAAGTGACGTATCACCCTCAAGCATTTTCTGAATCCTCTTCTCACATTTTTCCTGAAACCTGAAATCTCCAACAGACAGTACCTCATCGCAAATCAATATATCAGGCTTTCCTATTGTAGCAATTGCAAATGCAAGTCTTGCAAGCATTCCTGATGAAAAGTTTTTAATCGGAACATTCATAAAATCATGTAATTCCGAAAATTCAACAATATCGTCATAATACCTTTCCATTTCCGCCCTGCTGTACCCTAAAATTGCACCATTAAGATAAATATTTTCTTCCGCAGTAAGATCCATATCAAAACCTGCTCCAAGTTCTATCAGCGGTGCCATACTTCCACGAACCGTCACCTGACCTTTCGTTGGCTTATACACACCTGCAATTGTTTTTAAAAGGGTACTTTTTCCACAACCGTTTAATCCGATCAAAGCAATTGCCTCACCCTTTTTCATCGTAAAGTTAATATCATTAAGAGCCCAGAAGGAATTATATGAAATTTGATTTTTCAATCGTTTCACAAAATACTCTTTCATGCTGTCGATTTTCTCTGCTGAAAGATTAAATTCCATTGACACATGATTCACCTCAATAATAGGTTCTTCCATTTTCTTCTCCTTCACTGATTAAATATTCAAAATAAATTTATCTTGTTTTTTATAGAAAACCACCAAACCAATCACTAATGCTGCCATTGCCGTCACAAAAGAAAGCATAAATGAACTAATACTTGGAATGGTACCATATAATACCAAATCCCTAAACATAGTCAGCATATTTGTCAATGGATTCACATTCACTACAGTGTAGGCAATTCTCGAACTCTGTAAAAAAGAAATGGGATAAATGACTGGTGTCAAATATGTTAATGCCGTCAAAAACACTCCATACAAATGCATGATATCCCTAAACTTTACAGTTACAGTTGCCAGGATTAAACCAACTCCTGTAGAAAAAATTATCAAGAAAAAAATGGGTATAATCCCAAGAAAAATAGTATAATGCAACTCTACCTTCATAAAAAGCATCATGAAAATCAGTGCTGATACCGATGCCATAATATTGACTACACTGGACGCGATCCGGGAAAGTACAAACAAATATTTTGGAATATACACTTTTTTAATCAGTGGTGCATTATTCAGAATTGCTGACATCGCACTGGATGTCGATTCCGAGAAAAAATTATAAACTAATTGTCCACTCAAAATAAATAAGGGATAATTTTTCACATTAAAACGCATTAAATGTGAAAATACAAAAGAAAGTACCACCATCATTAAAAGCGGATTCAATAAGGTCCATAACACACCTAATACAGACTTTCTATATTTAATTTTCACATCTCTGCTGACAAGTTCTGCCAGCAATGGGCGGAACTTCTGAAAATTTTTAATATACTGAGACATTTAATTCCCTTTCTACTTTTTCAATTCCGTAATGCTTCCCCATTTCTGATCTTTTTCAGAAATAGTCAGCTTCATGTCAGAAGGGATTGGCCAGTCAACACCTATCGCAGGGTCATTCCAGGCAAGTCCGCCCTCATCATTCGGATGATAAAAATCTGTGCATTTGTATGCGAATTCCGCTGTGTCAGATAATACAACAAATCCATGTGCAAAATTCTTAGGAATAAAAAACTGCTTTTTATTCTCAGCAGATAAAGTTACTCCGTACCATTTTCCATATGTTTCAGATCCTTCACGTAAATCCACCGCAACATCAAACACCTCACCGCTCACTACACGCACAAGCTTATCCTGAGGAAAATTGATTTGGAAATGCAGTCCTCTAAGCACTCCTTTTGAAGAACTAGACTGATTATCCTGCACAAACTCCATATCAATCCCAGCCTCTGTATAATCATTGTTATTATACGTCTCCATAAAATATCCACGCTCATCACCAAATACAGATGGCGTAATAATCTTTAATCCTTCAATCTCACATGTTTCTACTTTAATTTTTCCCATGATGTCCTTAAGCTCCTATTCCTTATAATCCATTCACAATTTCCATTAAATATTTTCCATAATCCGTTTTCAGCAATGGCTGTGCAAGCTTTTCAAGCTGAGCCTTGTCGATGAATCCTCTTTTATACGCAATCTCTTCTATGCACGAAATGTATAATCCCTGACGCTTCTGAAATGCACACACAAAGTCTGCTGCGTCCAACAGCATATCATGATTTCCCGTATCAAGCCAAGCGAAACCTCTTCCCAGTGTTTCAACCTGGAGTGTTCCTCTATTCAAATATTCATTATTGATACTTGTAATTTCAATCTCTCCACGCGCAGATGGTTTGACATTTTTCGCAATTTCAACTACATTATTATCATAAAAATACAAACCTGGTACCGCATAGTTTGACTTTGGATACTCCGGCTTTTCTTCAATAGATAATGCCTTTCCTGATTCATCAAACTCCACCACGCCATATTCTCTTGGATCCCGAACATAATAGCCAAAAATCGTAGCTCCTGATTTCCTTGCTGCCGCACTTTTCAGAACTTTAGAAAAGCTCTGGCCATAAAAAATATTATCGCCCAAAACCAGTGCAACACTATCATCGCCAATAAATTCTTCACCGATGATAAATGCATCTGCAAGGCCTCTTGGAGTCTCCTGAACTTTATATTCAAATCTCATACCCAGTTCTTCACCAGTTCCAAACAATTCCTGAAATACCGGTAAATCTCTCGGTGTAGAGATAATCAATACTTCTCTGATTCCTGCCAGCATCAGCGTTGACAGAGGATAGTAAATCATTGGTTTGTCATATACCGGCATAATCTGCTTTGATACCGCTTTTGTAAGCGGGTATAACCTCGTTCCTGAACCTCCAGCCAAAATAATACCCTTCATAATAGAACCTCCTAAATGTATATTATATTCTTAACGCATAAATAATATCTGTTGTATTATACCATTCCGTCAATTTAAATGCAACTTATAAGCTTGAGAGCTTTAAAACATAGCAAAAACAGCAGTGCAAAGCACTGCTGTTCAAGAGAAGCTTTATTTGTACATTTCTTCGTAATATTTTTGATAATCTCCGCTTGTTACTCTCTGCATCCATTCTTCATGTTCAAAGAACCACGCAATTGTAAGCTTAATTCCTTCTGCAAAACAAGTATCCGGAACCCAGCCAATTTCTGCTTTTATTTTATCAGGTGCAATTGCATATCTTCTGTCATGCCCTTTTCTGTCTTCTACATAAGTAATCAGATCTTTACTTACAAGTTTTTTTCTAGGATCTGAATCCGGGAGCATCTCCTGTAGAGTATCGATGATAAGATTTATGATTTCAATATTCTGTTTTTCATTATGTCCACCAATATTGTATGTTTCAAAAAGTCTTCCCTGCTCCTGTACCATATCAATACCTTTTGCATGATCTTCTACATACAGCCAATCTCTGACATTCTTGCCATCACCGTACACTGGAAGCTTCTTTCCCTGCAAAGCATTATTAATGATAAGTGGAATCAATTTTTCAGGGAACTGATAAGGTCCATAGTTATTACTGCAGTTTGTAATGTTCGCTGGAAACTTGTATGTGTCCATATATGACTTTACAAGAAAATCTGAAGAGGCTTTACTTGCCGAATACGGACTATGTGGATCATATGGTGTTGTCTCATAGAAATACTCTCCCTCTTTTTCCAGTGAACCATATACTTCATCTGTAGAGACATGAAGAAATTTCTTGTCTTCTTTGTAGACATTATCACCAATCTCCCAGGCTGCTTTTGCCGCATTAAGCATTACCAGAGTACCAAGTACATTCGTTTTAATAAACACATCTGGATTTTTGATACTTCTATCTACATGGCTTTCTGCTGCAAAATGAACGACACGATCAATATCATTCTCTTCAAAAATCTTATTAATTGCGTCTGCATCGCAGATATCAGCCTTGACAAAAGAATAATTTTCTCTGTCTTCTACATCTTTTAAGTTTTCAAGATTACCTGCATACGTAAGCTTGTCCACGTTAATAATTCTAATTTCATCATTATATTTTTTAAACATATAATGTATATAATTCGAACCGATAAATCCAGCTCCGCCGGTTACTAAATAAGTCTTCATTTGATTTCCTCCAAATTTTTTCTCATTATAACATTCTATAACTTTTTATTCAACTACTCTATTTCGTCTTCAGTACATCAATCATTGTTACTATTGACGCTCCATAATTAGCACTGGTAGCCCAGCCATATCCTTTTGGATTTTCTTTTGTTCCTAACCATTGAACAAATGGAGCTGTATTTCTAGTCACCTTGTCAAACCGTGGATCAACACAGGTATTATTAAGTGATGCCTTTGACGCATATGCTTTTAGATGTTGAATCTGTGCACGAATTCCAGTTCTCACATCTGGAAAGGATGCGCCGGAAGCACCATCATCTGTTGCACCTAATCCAGAAAAATTGTACTGGCTGATAGAAACCTGGCCTCCAAATTTCAGCCATCCTGTTTCCTTCATCGCCTGACAGAACGCAACCTCTGCACGAACTCCTTCTGCTGCGGCTTCATCATAATACATCTGACAAAATGTATCAATTGTACCCGCTCCGCCTTTTGACAATTCAGCAGTCGGATAAGTAATACCTGATTTTTGATAGTATCTCACCATCTGTGCAACTGTCGTTGTTGTTGTTCCCATTATCTCGTAATAGTTTGCAACATTCACGATTTGGGTTGTTAGATCCGCAAAGTTCATAACAGCGTTTCCGCCAACAATATATGTATGAATCTGGTACATTCCAACATGATTACCATGTTTCCCTGGATCAATAGAAACTGTATAGGTCCCATTGCTTTGTTTCTCAGCCTCATACCATATTAAATCGCTCTGATTAGAAGCACACCACACAGGAACCAGCACTTTGCTTACGCCGGATTTGGAACTTACCCCCGATACTGTAACCAAAAATCCACCTGTGGTTGTATTATAGCTGCTTGTACTTACATTAGCCTTCGCTGCCTCTACATTAAACGTCGTCGTACCTATGTATTTGTCTATTCCACCAGCTAATCTCGCATAAACATCTACTATGTATGTTCCGATTGATTTGTGTTGGTTAATATGTGCTGTTGTATTCCATACACCATTGGAATCTTGACTGCTTCCGTACCACACAAGATCGTCTTGTCCACCGACTGTACTCCATACCGCAAAATTAACTTCCTGTACTGGGCCAATCTTTCCCACTCCTGATGCCTTTATTTGGAAATCCGACTGCGTTCCCGCCGCGTCACCTGCTGATACTTTGACATCCGGTAGTTTCACACCCTGTGTTGTCTTTCCCAGAAAACTGAATATACCGTTTCCACAATTGATATAACTGTGTATCTGATATGTGCCGGTTGAGTATTTGTGATTTTTCGTAACTGTTCAGTACCCCATTAGTCAAAAGTGATTTCTGGGGTACCTGCTATTGCATTTTGAATTGCTTTGTAAGCATTAATTCCATGCTTTTTTGCAGTTCCTACGTAGGACATAATTGTTAA
>JAQVCP010000032.1 GCA_028689735.1 Hespellia sp.
GTCAATTCTAAGTGTTAAATTTTCAAGGTACAGTGTATATCAGAAATAGGATTACTTACTCATCGCCCCTCTAGGGTGGGTCAATTTTCCTCGTAAATCCTGGGTCAGTTTTAATTATAAATCAACACATATTCCATTTGTGTGTAGTGCGCCTCCCCAGAGAACTTTCCTATTACACAAAAAACACCTGTGGATACCGGTCATATCACTGCGATCGGTATCCACAGGTGTTTTCATTTTTGTTTTTTTCTGGATATAAGACCAGCTTTTCGATTTTCTTGTCTCCTTGTGCTTCTTTACGAAACATACATCATGATTTTTGAATCAGTTCAACCAGCTCTGATTTTGACAGCGCTCCAACGGAAGTTCCCGTCTTTTTTCCGCCCTTAAATACCATCAAGGTAGGAACAGACATTACATGATGCTGAAGAGCCAGTTCGTCCTCCTCGTCAATATTAATCTTGCACACCTTGATTTCCGGCATTTCCCTGGATATCTGTTCGATAACTGGTCCAAGCATCTGACATGGCCCACACCAGGGTGCCCAGAAGTCCACAAGAACCGGAATTGCTGTATCTAATACTTCCGTCTTAAAATTATCCTTTGTCACTGAAATTACTGCCATCGCAAAATCCTCCTTCTATGAGGCCAAGTCCCTAGTGCAGTATATCAATGACGTTTAGCTGAATATCATCGAGACACTACACTGGATTCCAGTCCAGTTTCCATATAGACATTCGTCCTCATCAGAGTATTCTACGCTTTCATTGTAGTCTTTATACTATCTTCTATTATACTTTCTTCTATAAAACAGTATCATTCAGTGTCATATTATGTCGAATTCCTTCGCAGCAGTTATGAAATTCTTCTTTCTCTCTGTCTGTCATCGGTAGTTCAATGACCTGCTCGACTCCGTTTTTTCCAATTATGCATGGAACTCCAGAAAACAAACCTTTTTCTCCGTACTCTCCGTCCAGTTCAAAGCTTGCCGGCATCATACGTTTTTCATCGTGGAGAATGATTGCCACGTCTCTGGCAAGTGTGGTGCAGATGCCATATTCCGTACAGCCTTTTCCAGCATAAGTGACCCAGCCGCCATTGATAGCATTCTTCTTTAATTCTTCCTTATCAAACCGGAAGCGTGCGTCCGTCTCCTCCAGCGCAGAGAGAGGCATTCCTGCAAAGCTTACGGTTGACCACGGTACCATCTGCTGATCTCCATGCTCTCCCATCATATAAGCGTTGATGGATTTGTGGTCCAGTCCGGTCTGTTGTGACAAAGCTGATACAAGTCTGGATGTATCTAGCCCGGTTCCCGTTCCAAATACACGACCTTTGGGAAGACCGCTGAGCAGGGCAATCTGTCTGGTGATAATGTCACATGGATTTGTAATATTGACTATCACACCATCGAATCCGCCTGCCATCACTTTGGGAATATAATCATTCACCTGCTCAATTGTAAAATTCAATTCTGTCAGACGTGTTCCAGTTTCCAATAAAGAAATCTGTCCAACACTGTTTACAATAATATCACAGTCTTTTAGCTCATCATATTGTGCAATGCGGATGTCCACATGATTCGGACAATACACGACAGCATCTCTTAAATCCTGGCACTCACTCGCCACCTTCTGCTCATTATTATCTACCAACAAAAGCTCATCCACTAGTCCCTGCATCATCAGACTATATGCACAGTGTGCTCCGACATGTCCCACTCCAATAATTGCAATTGTTCTTTTCTTCATCTAGTCATACCTTCTTTCCTGTTTGGAATAGATTTTATTCCTTTAACTCAGAAAAGTCAACTATGCTGTTCTATAAATTGGAACGTTTGAATTTGTGCTGTTTTTCATTCATCATTTATATGGTTCATATTTTTCAAGCATTGCCTGCAAAAAATCTTTATCCTGAGAAAGCATCGGTATCTGTTCTGTCTTCCCATCTGCACTCATTGCAGAAATCAGACTTAGCAACCGCTGTTTTTCTTCCTCTTTTTCCTTCTCTTTTCTCCGCTCTACCTCTTCTATCTCCTCTGCAAACAACTCTCTTAACGCATCACACATCTCCTTCGCCTCCTTCATCTTCTCCCAATTTCCGCGCATAATCGCATCCATCGCCGCTTTATATTTTTTAGCATGTCTATGCTTCTCGTACGCATTACATATTCGGTCAATCTCTTCCTTTGATTTTATATCTGTCCTGAGACTTCTCAGCCACAAATTTTCATTCTCTGAAAGCCTGTTTGTAATCAATAGCTGCATCGGTATCGGATCTCCCTCCAAGTAATAGATTCCTTCCCCGCATTGTCTCACCGTTATCCCCCGGACCTGTTCCAGATGATGTATTAAGAAACGCCAGAAATTTTAGATCATTCTCCGGATAGAATTCCGGATGAATATGATTGATACTATACTACAGGATTGAACTAGTATTCCCCGTAGTATAGTTATCGTATTTTCTCCCATGAGCTTCGTGCACTCATTATTTTCCTTCATATTTTTCAAGCATTGCCTGCAAAAAAGCTTTATCCTTTGACAGCATCGGTATCTGATCGGTCTTTCCATCTGCACTCATTGCAGAAATTAGACTTAGCAACCGCTGTTTTTCTTGCTCTTTTTCTTCCTCTTTTTCCTGCTCTTTTCTCCGTTCTACCTCTTCTATCTCTTCCGCAAACAACTCTCTTAACGCATCACACATCTCCTTCGCCTCCTTCATCTTTTCCCAATTCCCGCGCATAATCGCATCCATCGCCGCTTTATATTTTTTAGCATGTCTATGCTTCTCATACGCATTACATATACGATTAATCTCTTCCTTTGATTGTATATCTGTCCTAAGGCTTCTCAGCCACAAATTTTCATTCTCTGAAAGCCTGTTTGTAATCAATAACTGTATCGGTATCGGATCTCCCTCCAGGTAATAGATTCCTTCCCCGCATTGTATCACCGTTATCCCCCGAACCTGTTCCAGATGATGTATTAACTTTCTCGGATATTTGTTACATACAATAGTAATCGTCAAATCTTCTGCTGATATCTCTGCGATACGCTCTGTATCCGATTGATAAAAACAGGCATATCCGTACACTTTGTAAAAATCATTTATACTAAAGGTATCATCTGGGCTTTTATACTCAATCACATTGTGCCCTCGAAAGATTCTCCCGATATTCTTCTTAATCTGGACATCCTTGACCTTTTTGATAATTAATACATCTATCTGCATTGGCTTACTCCCCAGCAAATGTTCTTCTTCAAACTCCAGACTATCCGCTTCCGCCTCAAATTCAATCTGAATCGTCTGCGCAAATGCCGGATGCCACTGCACTTTTTTCTCTTTTGCCATCCATTCTTTCCTTTCATTATAAGTATAGAACTTCCTCTTTGCAACCTGTTTTCCTTTAAATCGTTTGTTGAATTTTTGGCGAAACGCCAGAAATTTTAGATCATTCTCCAGATAGAATTCCGGATGAATATGATTGATACTATACTACAGGATTGAACTAATATTCCCCGTAGTATAGTTATCGTATTTTCTCCCATGAGCTTCGTGCACTCATTATTTCCCCTCATATTTTTCAAGCATTGCCTGCAAAAAATCTTTATCCTTGGACAGCATCGGTATCTGTTCTGTCTTCCCATCTGCACTCATTGCAGAAATCAGACTTAGCAAACGCTGTTTTTCTTCCTCTTTTTCCTTCTCTTTTCTCCGCTCTACCTCTTCTATCTCCTGCTCTTTTCTCTGCTCTATCTCTTCTATCTCCTGCTCTTTTCTCCGCTCCACCTCTTCTATCTCTTCCGCAAATAACTCTCTTAACGCATCACACATCTCCTTCGCCTCCTTCATCTTCTCCCAATTTCCGCGCATAATCGCATCCATCGCCGCTTTATATTTTTTAGCATGTCTATGCTTCTCGTACGCATTACATATTCGGTCAATCTCTTCCTTTGATTGTATATCTGTCCTGAGACTTCTCAGCCACAAATTTTCATTCTCTGAAAGCCTTTTTGTAATCAATAGCTGCATCGGTATCGGATCTCCCTCCAGGTAGTAAATTCCTTCCCCGCATTGTCTCACCGTTATCCCCCGAACCTGTTCCAGATGATGTATTAACTTTCTCGGATATTTGTTACATACAATAGTAATCGTCAAATCTTCTGCTGATATCTCTGCGATACGCTCTGTATCCGATTGATAAAAACAGGCATATCCGTACACTTTGTAAAAATCATTTATACTAAAGGTATCATCTGGGCTTTTATACTCAATCACATTGTGCCCTCGAAAGATTCTCCCGATATTCTTCTTAATCTGGACATCCTTGACCTTTTTGATAATTAATACATCTATCTGCATTGGCTTACTCCCCAGCAAATGTTCTTCTTCAAACTCCAGACTATCCGCTTCCGCCTCAAATTCAATCTGAATCGTCTGCGCAAATGCCGGATGCCACTGCACTTTTTTCTCTTTTGCCATCCATTCTTTCCTTTCATTATAAGTATAGATCTTCCTCTTTGCAACCTGTTTTTCTTTAAATTGTTTGTTGAATTTTTGGCGAAACGCCAGAAATTTTAGATCATTCTCCGGATAGAATTCCGGATGAATATGATTGATACTGTACTACAGGATTGAAGAAAATTCAACCCTGCAGCAAAATATAATACTAATTATTATCACGTGTATAAATATTTACGTCTGATATTCTTATTTCTCCCGTGCCTCCCTTTAAGTCTTTGGGATATATACTTATACATATCTCGCATATTCTACAAGCCGCTTGACTGGCTGTACTACATATTTATTCACAGCACCACCTATAACTGCCTTCGCCGCTCTTTTTACACCATTTCATAATTTTTTGAAGAATTTTCCACTTGGGTCATAATAATTCAGCGGGTTATTTACCACATCCAGATATCGATTTCGAGTTAGCGGGTCTGTCTGAGTTCCCAGCATACCATCTTCTGTGATAAAGTTTCCGTTTGATGGAGCGTAGTATCTGGCTCTTAAGTACTGGAGTCCTGTATTCGTATTATAAGACTCGGCATTGTATCCATAGTACGTAAAGCGGACATTCGGAATCCGCTTCGCTTCTTCCTCATGAACGCAGACGGTTCTCTGCGGTATATTCGTAGGTCAAGGTTGCTTTCTTTCCCGTAGAAGCTGTAATCATGTTGCCATCTTCATCATAGGTATAGGTCGTGGTTCCATTACCCGGTTTTGTAATCTGTGTCAGGTTACCGACCGAATCATAGGTATACTCTGATAATTTTCCCATAGGGTCTGTGGCAGAAGTCATCTGGCAATTCCTGTTATAAGATATCCAACATCGCCACCGCATTCTAAATCTCTCTCCTAAGTCAGCCAAAAAAGAAAACCATCAAAAAAAGTCCTCCCATCTCTCGCAGACTCCTGCCGGCCAAAGCTTTCACTCCGACCTGCAAGTCCCACGAAAAACAGAAGAACTTTTTATATTCAGTACTTTTTACATTCCTATCTCAAAGAGTCAATCGCTGCTCTCTCAATCGGGAAGCCTGCTTTGTAGCGTCCGATGAACTCATCAAATCCTGCCACGTCTTTTGCATCCGGCTCCATCTTGGTTCCAGTCTGACCTTTGAATACTTTATCAATGAGGAAGGTATCCAGTGTCTCGCCATCTCCTTTGTTAATCATGTAAGAAGCAAGAAGCGCGATTCCCCATGCGCCGCCCTCGCCTGCAGTCTCCATAACGGATACCGGTGCATCGATTGCTGCTGCAAGGATACTCTGTCCAACCCCTTTTGTCTTGAAGAGTCCGCCGTGCCCGAAGATCTGGTCAACCTGTACATTTTCCTCTTTTAAGAGAATATCAAGACCTGTCTTGAGTGCTCCCAGAGATGTGAAAAGATGTACTCTCATGAAGTTGGCGAGATTGAACTTGCTCTCCGGAGTACGGACGAACAATGGACGTCCTTCTTCAAAATTCGTTACATGCTCTCCGGAGAAATAGTTGTATGCAAGAAGACCGCCGCAGTCTGCATCTCCCTCCAGAGCTTTGTTATATAAGGTTCCAAATAATTTGTTCATATCCACATCTAAGCCAAACGCCTCTGCAAATTCCTTAAAAATATTCACCCATGCATTGAGGTCTGATGTACAGTTGTTGCAGTGCACCATCGCTACCGGATGTCCAGATGGCGTGGTTACCATATCAATCTCCGGATGTACTTTGGAAAGTGCCTTCTCCAGGACCACCATAGCAAATACAGAAGTTCCTGCCGACACGTTACCTGTACGCTGTGCCACACTGTTGGTCGCTGCCATACCGGTTCCCGCATCACCTTCCGGCGGACAAAGTGGAATGCCTGCCTCCAGTGCTCCAGATACATCCAGCTTCTTCGCACCTTCCAGACTCAGCGTTCCGGCTGCGTCTCCTGCGACCAATACTTTTGGCAGAATGTCGTTCAACTTCCATGGATAGTTCTTATCTGCAACCAGTGCATCAAACTTCTCGATCATGCCCGCATCAAAGTTGTCGGTGTTGCTGTCGATCGGGAACATACCGGATGCTTCCCCCACACCGAGTACCTTCTCGCCTGTCAGCTGCCAATGGATATACCCTGCCAGAGTCGTAAAGAACTTCACACTGCCTACATGTGGCTCGTCCTTTAAAATTGCCTGATAAAGATGCGCGATGCTCCATCTCTGTGGAATGTGGAAATCCAGCACTTCTGTCAATTTTTCAGAAGCTTCCTCCGTCATTGTATTACGCCATGTACGGAACGGAACCAGAAGTTCGCCCTTCTCGTCAAATGCCATATAGCCATGCATCATTGCACTGAATCCAATTGCTGCAAGCTTTGTAACCGCCACTCCGTACTGTGCCTTTACATCTTCTGTCATTCTGGTATAGCTGTCCTGAAGACCTGTCCAAATATCTTCCAGGCTATAGGTCCAGATTCCGTCTACCAGACTGTTCTCCCAGTCATGGCTTCCGGCTGCGATTGGTGCATTGTCCTCTCCGATCAGAACCGCTTTGATTCTGGTGGAGCCAAACTCAATACCAAGTACCGCTTTCCCGTTTTCTATTGTAGCTTTTGCATCGAAACCCATAAATGAATCCTCCTATTGTTTTCTCATTACATTTTTCGTAACCACATAGATTAAATATACCTTAATTCCATATTTAAAACAAGTCAATTTCATACTGAAAAAGTTGGATATTTTTTAGTCTTTTTCCTTGAATATCCACGCCGAGATTTCAGCACTGAGTGGAATGATAATCAGACAACCAATGGCACTGAACATAATACAGGTAAACTCCTGCAGGAAGGATTCCGAATTAAGCATTCCCACCACGGAATAATTATATTTCTGAAGGTACAGCAAAAGCATAAGCGCCTCCCCTATGTATGCAAAGTACAGCGTATTCAACGTTGTCGCCAGCACATCTTTTCCCATTGCAATTCCAGAATGATACAACTCTGCTCTCGTGAGATGGGGATTGTTATCATGTACCTCATAGATGGCTGAGGAAATGGCAACCGCTGTGTCCATCACCGCGCCCAGAAGACCCAGGATAATCATGGAAATGCAGACCTGGTTCATACTGACTGAAATGTTGAAGGAATAGTAGGATGAGAAATCACTCCGAAGTTCGATTTCATTGAGCCCGCTGATGTGCATACGTCCTGCAATCACGAACACTGCTGCCACCAGAATGAGAATCACGATCCCAACAGAAAGCACCGCCGCAAATGTCTTTTTATTTTTTCCATTCTGGTATAAAAGGGTGATGCAGTTTACCAGAACTCCGCCTGCCAGTGTAGTGAGAATGGGTGGCATTCCTCCGGTCATCGCAAGCACGGAAATTAAAAGTACCAAAATATTTCCGCAGAGAGCAAGCAGGGAGATCACGCCCCGGTCCCCTCCCACTACCAGTATTAAGATAAGAAATATAATTGCCAAAATCAAAATCATGACTGATTGTTTCCTTTCCTAGAATGTTTTTATCTACATGCCGGAAGCCGGGGATTTCTTATGCAGCTTCAAAAGCACGGTGGAAATCAGAATCGACACCGGAATGGCCGCCAGGATTCCAATCCCGCCAATCAGGAACCGACAGATTTCAAATGGAATCTGCAGCCTCAGAATGGTGAGCAGGCGCACGCTGTTCTTCATCTCAATAATCATGACCGGAAACAGCCCACATAAATAGGTAAATAAAAGTACATTGATCATGGTCCCCATGATGTCATATCCCAGCTCACGTCCGGAATGGATAAGATTTTTCAACGGTATCTTTGGATTCTTCACTACCAGCTCATTAAGTGCTGCCGCAATGGATACCCCCACATCCATGGTTGCACCCAAACCTGCAATAGAAATACTGGCAATAAAAATGGTTTCCAGATCCTGATCTCCCGTAATGTAATCCAGCGCCGCATAATCAATCTCCCCACCATATTTCATAGCCAGGCGGAAAAGAAAGATCACCAGCACTTCCGTGACAAGTGCCGAGAGAATCGCCGCGAGAGTCCGCTTGTTGACCCCATTTACCAGAAATAATGTAACCACCGTGAACAACACAATCAGCACATTACAGATTACGAGAAGATCTACGCCCTGATCATACAGCTTCAGGCCGTATGCGAACACTGCAATGTTGAACAGGAGCGACAGAAGCGTACGGATTCCTCTCCGTCCTGCCAGTACAATAACCAGATAAGACAGCACCGCAATCATCAGCACTGCATACTGATCCCGCTTAACGCCGGTAATATTTGCATAGGAAATGTGTTTCTCTCCAGTAATGCTTAAGAATACCTTATCCCCTCTGCGGTATTTTTCCGTGTCAACCTGAGAATAGCTGTAAGAATTCTTCACCGTGATTTTCTCACCTTTGTACTCGCCATTCAGAATACGCACTATGCAGGTCTGCTCATAAGTAATCTCTTTCTCACTGTCATATTCGCTGTTATAATTTCCGGCAGATCCGTTCTCTTTTTCAGTCACTTTCGTGATTTTTCCAATCGCCGAAGGATAAAATCGTTCGTTGTGGAATGCGAAAAACACGACAAGAAAGAGCGTAGCTAAAAGCCACGCCTTCCACTTATAGGTTCTATATTTTTCATTTTCCATCGCTTCCTTCACCATCTTTTAATTATCTTTCCGCGCCGCACGGTAAATCGCCATTACATCCTCTTTGCCAAGTTTCTTGATCACGCCCACTGTCCGCTCTCCGTGCCATACGCATTTCTCTGCCATCTCTTCAATCTGCTCATCCGTCGGTGCGATACCAAGTTCTTTCAGGTTCGTCGGCATACCAACACTTCTATAATAATTCTCCATGCACTCAATTCCGGCAAGGGCAGTCAGTTCTGCGGAAGCTCCTGCCTTCACACCGAACATATCCACTGCAAATTTGGCAAAACGGTCTGCTCTTCCTTTGTAGACATGTCTTGCCCAGCTGCCCCAGATTGCCGAAAGTCCCGCGCCATGTGCCACATCGAACATCCCGCCAAGCTCATGCTCTATCTGGTGAGATGCCCAGTCCCCGCCATCTGTTCCACATCCGGTCAAGCCGTTGTGAGAAAGGCTTCCCGCCCACATCACTTCCGCTCTCGCCTCATAGTTTGCCGGGTCTTTCTTCAGAATCTTTGCATTCTTCATGACTGTCTTGAGCAGTGTCTCGCTGATTCCGTCTGTCATTTCCATATTATCTGCCATATTGAAGAAACGCTCCATGGTGTGCATGAGGATATCCACACATCCGCTCTGGGTCTGATAATCCGGCAGTGTAAAAGTAAGCTCCGGATTCATGACTGCGAACTTTGGTCTTGAAATGTCGTTTCCATATCCTCGCTTCATCCAGCCCTCTTCATTGGTAATTACGCAGGATGGACTCATCTCGCTTCCTGCCGCTGCAATCGTCAGAATCACGCCGATTGGCAGGCATGCATCCGGCACTCTTTTTCTCATATAGTAATCCCAGACATCGCCTTCATTGGCAACGCCGTATCCGATTGCTTTTGCCGAGTCAATGACACTTCCGCCGCCCACAGCAAGAATGAAATCTACTGCATTTGCCTTGCAGAGCTCAATTCCTTCATATACTTTGGAAAGGCGTGGGTTTGGAACAACACCGCCCAGTGTCACGTAAGCGATTCCTGCTTCATCCAAGGATTGGCAGACACGATCCAGTAGCCCAGACTTCATCGCACTCTGTCCGCCATAATGAATCAAAACCTTTTTGCAGTTCTGTGCTGCTACCAGACTGCCAATCTGTGTCTCCGTCTCTTTTCCAAAAACGACTCTTGTCGGTGTATAGTATTGAAAATTATTCATGTACATCCTCCTAAAATATGCAGCATCTCTTATAAGCGTTTGTTAACGAAGCGCTAGAAACTGCTGTGTTGTTTACATTGCAAATCTTGTTACTTCTATGCAACTCATATTGCTTGTCAAGCGGATACCAGGAATCCGCTTTGCTGCTTCCCCTTAACCTATTACTGCGCAATTCCCCGCATGGTCAGCTGAATCCGTTTCTTCTGCAGATCCACTGTCATGACCTTCACATCCACGATATCTCCCACGCTTACAACCTCCAGCGGGTGTTTGATATATTTGTCTGTGATCTGGGAAATGTGTACCAGGCCGTCCTGGTGCACGCCGATGTCCACGAACACGCCAAAGTCGATGACGTTGCGGACCGTTCCTTTTAGAATCATACCTTCCTTCAGGTCCTTCATATCCAATACATCCGTGCGAAGAATTGGTTTTGGCATCTCATCTCGCGGGTCACGGGCAGGTTTTTCAAGCTCCTTCACGATGTCGCGAAGTGTAATCTCTCCGATTCCAAGCTCCTGAGCCAGCTTCTTATAGTCCTTGATGGTCAGGGAAAGTCCGGTCAGATTGCCACCTGTAATATCCTCCAGATGAAATCCCTGTTTCGCAAGGAGCTTCGTTGCCGCTTCATAGGATTCTGGATGGACACCGGTTCCATCCAGTGGATTCTTTCCACCGGAAATCCTCATAAATCCAGCACACTGCTCAAATGCCTTCGGCCCAAGCTTTCCGACTTTCAAAAGCTGTTTTCTGTCCGTAAAGCTTCCATTTTCCTCTCTGTATACTACGATGTTCTTTGCAATCGTAGAAGAGATGCCGGAAATGTAGGAAAGAAGTGGTGCGGATGCAGTATTCAGATCCACTCCGACTTTATTTACACAATCCTCAACAACTCCTGAGAGAGATTCCTTTAACTTCTTCTGGTTCATATCATGCTGATACTGACCGACTCCGATGGATTGTGGATCGATCTTAACCAGCTCTGCCAGCGGATCCTGCAGTCTTCGTGCGATAGAAGCCGCACTACGCTGTCCCACATCGAACTTCGGGAATTCCTCCGAAGCCAGCTTGCTTGCAGAGTAGACCGATGCGCCTGCCTCATTTACAATAACATACTGTACTTTCTCCGGAATCTCTTTGAGCAATTCCACGATGAACTGCTCCGATTCTCTGGATGCCGTGCCATTTCCCACTGAAAACAATGTGATGTGATATTTTGTAATAATCTTCTTAAGTAGATCCTTGGATGCCTGAATCTTCTTCGGCGTGGTCGGAGCGGTCGGATAAATGACCGTTGTTCCCAGCACTTTTCCGGTGGCATCTACCACTGCCAGTTTACAGCCTGTTCGAAATGCCGGGTCCCATCCAAGCACCACCTGTCCGGCAATCGGTGGCTGCATCAGCAGCTGATGAAGGTTCTTGCCGAATACTTCAATAGCGCCATCCTCTGCCTTTTCGGTCAGTTCACTGCGGATTTCACGCTCAATAGCCGGTGCAATCAGTCTGGTGTAGCTGTCCTCTGCCACGTCCTTTAAAATCGGTGTGGTATACGGGTTGTCAGAATGAATCATCTGCTTCTGCAGATATCTCACAATATCCTCATCCGGTGCTTCCACCTTGACCGTCAGGAACTTTTCTTTCTCCCCACGGTTGAGTGCGAGAACTCTGTGTCCGGCAAGCTTCATCACCGGCTCCTCGAATTCGTAATACATCTCATACACCGACTCGACCTTGGGGTCCTTCGCAGTAGAGAGTACCTTTCCCTTCTGCATCGTCAGCTTCCGGATCCAGCTCCGGTAATCTGCCTCATCGGACACGGACTCTGCAATGATATCCCTCGCCCCTGCAATGGCATCTTCCACGGTGGCTACTTCTTTTTCCGGGGAAATGTATTCCTCAGCCACCTTCTCCAGGGGCTCCCTGGTCTGCTGCAGCGTGATGATGGCTGCAAGCGGCTCCAATCCCTTCTCCTTGGCGATGGTTGCACGGGTCCTTCTCTTCGGACGGTATGGGCGGTATAAATCCTCTACGACTACCAGCGTCTCCGCCGCAAGAATCTGTGCTTTCAGCTCTTCTGTCAATTTTCCCTGCTCTTCAATGCTCCCGAGTACCTGTTCCTTCTTCTCCTCGAGATTGCGGAGATATAACAGTCTCTCATGCAGCTTTCGCAGTTGTTCATCATCCAGTGAACCGGTCACTTCTTTCCGGTATCTGGAAATAAACGGAATGGTGTTTCCTTCATCTATTAACCCAACGGCGGCATCTACCTGCCAGCGTTTTACTTTTAATTCTTCAGTCAGTTTTTGGTTGATATCCATCTCTTTGTCCTCTCTGGTCTTTCTATCTTTTATCACTTGGAACATTATACCCGATTTTTTCTGCGATGGCAATGTTGTCGTTTGCAGAGTACGCTCGGTTTTGTTGAAACGTGTAAAATTGTGTGTTATACTGTAGGCAGAAATGAAGAGGATGGAATTATGAGCAAAAAAGAAGAATTATCCAAACAACAATTGAAATCAAAAGAAACAAAAGAACGCATTTTCATGGCCGCCAAGCATATCATTCAGAAGCATGGTTACGAGGAACTTTCCATCAAGAATATCTGTGAGGAAGCCGGGGTATCCAACGGAAGCTTTTATCACCATTTCAAGACGAAGGATGACCTGCTCTCCTACTATATTGAAGACCAGCCGAGCATCAATCCGGATATGCTGGATATGCCAAAGGATGCGGATGAGGCAAAGATTGCCATTATCCACGTCTATTTGAACTATGTGGAATACTGTGAGGAACTTGGCGTGGAATTCATGTCCGGATATTACAATCCAAAGAATCAGGCCCTGAATCCAACAATCCGGACTGAACGTCCCTACCCGATTGTGACCGTGCAGCATTACGTGGAACGGGCGATGCAGGCGGGTGTCCTGAGCCTGAATGTACCGATTAACGCGTTTACAACAGATATACGAATGATTGTGATTGGAAATGTATTTGAGTGGTGCCTCAGGGATGGCATCGCAGACTTTTCCGGCAATATGCGCCGAAGCCTTGGCAAATACCTGGACAGCGTGATTTCGTAAGATACGGAGGAACCGAATGTACACATTTATTGTGAATCCCCATGCCCGTTCCGGACTGGGTGCCCAAGTATGGGATCAGATTGAGTCTGTATTAAAGAGCAGGCACGTACCGTACGAGGTTCATTTCACCAGGTATCAGAAGCATGCGACTCAGCTTGTCCGTGACATAACTTCCGACCAAAAGTCCCACACCATCGTTGTACTTGGCGGGGACGGGACGATCAATGAAGTCCTGAACGGGATTACGGAGATGGAACGCTTTACACTTGGTTACATTCCCATCGGATCCAGCAACGATTTTGCCAGAGGTCTTGGGCTCCCCACCGATCCCCTGGCTGCACTGGAGCAGATTTTGAATTCCAAGTGCATTCAGAAAATGGATGTGGGGGTACTCTCCTATCAGAACAAGGTAAAGCATTTTGCAGTCAGCACAGGACTTGGCTTTGATGCTGCCATCTGCCATGAAGCAGTGGTCTCCCGCCTTAAGGTGGCACTCAACCGCATAAAACTCGGGAAACTTACATATGTTGGTATTGCGCTGAATCGTCTGTTTCTCGACAAACCTGTGCATATGACGGTCTCCATCGACGGTCAGGAACCTTTTTCCTTTGAGCGCACTTATTTTGCTGCCGTCATGAACCAGCCTTACGAGGGCGGAGGTTTTAAGTTCTGTCCGGAGGCGAAGCCGGATGACGGCATCCTGGATGTCGTCGTTATCAACAACCTTTCCAAGAAAAAGGTGCTTGCACTTCTTCCAACAGCCTACAGTGGAAAACATATCCATTTTAGCGGAGTCACCATCTTTCGCGGCAGGAAAATAGAGATTCACTCCGACAAGGCTCTTCCGGTCCACACAGATGGCGAGCCGGTATTTCTGCAGAAGGATATCTGCGTTACCCTTGCTCCGTCCCAGATTAACGTTATCTCACCAGAAAGAAGATAGACTATGTACATTTTTCTCATTGTTCTTCTACTTATTATAATACTTTATTTTATACTCATCTGTCCGAATCTATCGCGCCGACACCTTATGGAACCTTTTTTGCATACCCGCTGGGCACACCGCGGTTACCATTCTATCGAACACCATATCCCCGAGAATTCCATGCCAGCTTTTGCGCGGGCAATCGAACTCGGGTACGGAATTGAAATGGATGTTCATCTCACCAAAGACAAACAGCTTGTCGTTTTTCATGATGATACACTAAGACGAATCTGTAATTCCAATGGAGTCATCGAGCAGATGACCTATCAGGAGCTGAGCCAATACCGCTTATCTGGCACTTATGAAAAGATGCCTTTGTTTTCAGATTTCCTTGCGTTCGTTCATGGGCGGGTTCCGCTTCTGATTGAAATCAAGATGCCAGGCTGGGATTACACAATATGCAAATATATCAAGGAAGCTCTTGCAGACTATGATGGAGCTTATTTGCTACAATCTTTCAACACGATCGCCCTTCGCTGGTTCCATATCCATATGCCGGAGGCTCTGATTGGACAACTCTCCAGTAACCTGACAAAGACTGCGAAGCATGTTCCTTACGCTGCCAATTTTATTGCCAAACATTTATTGTGTAACCGCTATGGCCGACCGGATTTCATTTCCTACAAACTGGCAGATGCGAAGACTCCTTCACTCTGGTTTGTCCATCACCTTTACCGGACACCAATTGCAGTCTGGACTCTGCGCACAAAAAAAGCACAGGAAATAGGGACAGTATGCTTTGATATGAATATCTTCGAGGATCATGGCATAGATTATCAGATATGATGATTGCATGCACATGCTTTTGAAAATTGCACTGCAATATGGAAAAAATATATTTTATGAGGTTTTTGTTAAGGTTTTATGAACTTCCTTGTAACATGTTTTTTTTCGTGCTATAATCAAATTCACTTAGAGTGGAGTACTTTCAAAGGAGTCTTTTATATGAAGCAATTAAAAAGGGTAAAAAATTTAATGCACAAATACCGTCATGCGTGGGTCTTCCTTTACGGATTTATCTATTTGCCCTGGTTTTTATATCTGGAAAAGCATGTAACAAGTCAATATTATCTGGTACATTCCACAATAGATGACTACATTCCGTTTGTGGAATATTTCATCGTTCCATACTTGCTGTGGTTCCTATTTGTAAGTGGCTTCGTACTGTACTTTTTCTTCACAGATGTCCCCGCTTTTTACAAACTGGTCACATTCCTGTTTACCGGAATGACATTGTTCCTGATTGTCTGTACTCTCTTTCCGAATGGGCTTGCACTCAGACCAGCCACCTTTGCGAGAGACAATATATTTGTAGATATGGTCAAGATGCTTTAC
This sequence comes from Hespellia sp., assembly GCA_028689735.1. GTDB lineage: Bacteria > Bacillota > Clostridia > Lachnospirales > Lachnospiraceae > Hespellia. The sequence goes on from JAQVCP010000032.1 coordinate 15,733, forward strand.
GCAACAGATACTTCCACCAATGTGCTGCCAAGCATCCACGTGTATAATACGATTGGTATATGTATCGCCGTATCGCGCAGCAAAAAGCTTCAGCAGCATAAGATTATCAACACCGGAACTTATTTACTTGCAGCTCTGATCATTCTCTCAACCATGTTCCTGAAGCAGCATTCTGTGGTTGATGTAATGACTGCATCGATTATGGCATATGCATTGTACCATGTGGTATATGTGACCGAGCCGAAGTTTGCACCACAACTTACTAAGCAGACATCCTAAACAACTTCAAAAAAATCCTCATTTTCCATGTTACGCGCCAGAGGCACGCAGTGGTGAATGAGGATTTTTTTATTGAATCTCTTTATGCATTCCCCTGCTTCTGGCTGAAAGAGCACCAGACCGCAAATAGGGGAATGCTTGTTTTTGTCATCGAAGGTCTATGAAATCTTTGCACTCAGATCCAGTGCCTTTTCCACCATCACATCGATATTGTAATACTTATACTCTGCCAGTCTTCCAAGCAGATAGAAATCTTTATATTCCTCCACATCTGCTTTATACTTCTGATAAAGAGCTTCATTCTCAGGATTGGCAATGGAATAGTACGGAATCTCCCCCTCTGCTCCGGTGTATGCAAATGGATACTCCTTGGAGATTGTTGTTCCCTCACAATCCTGTCCGGTCAGCCACTTGTACTCTGTGATTCTGGTGAAATCTTCCGATACCGTGTAATTCACTACGGAATGTCCATCCTGGAAGTCTGCCTTATCGTAATACTCAAAATCAAAACGAAGAGTACGGTATGGGAGTCTTCCATACTTGCAGTCAAAGAACTCATCCAACGGACCTGTAAAAATCACCTTTCCATCAAACTCTTCCCCGCGGAAATACTTCCTGCCCCTCTCAAGCTTTAATACATCCTTTGCCTCTGTATTCAGCTCAACCGTGATATTCGGATGATTCAGCATCGCATCGAACATCGGTGTAAACCCTTCCTTGGGCAGTCCCTGATACTTATCGGCAAAATAACCATTGTCATAAGATACATTGACCGGAACTCTGGCAGTTACTGCCGGGTCAATTTCTTCCGGTTTCTTGCCCCACTGTTTCATTGTATAGTATACATAAATGTTATCATATACGAACTTTCCGATTTTCTGTAAATCCGGATCTTCATGGTTCATAAGGTCGAGGATCGGTACCTTGTTCCCCATACCATAAGCAGCTGTCAGCTTCTCTTTTAATGCATCTGCCTCCTCTGGAAATGCTTCCTTCAAGGTATGAAGATTAAATGGAACCGGCATATATTTTCCGTGTACGTTGGCCACTACTTCGTGGTGAAAATCTCTCCAGTCTGTGAATTCATTCAGGTAGGTCCTGACCACTTCGCTGTTCGTATGGAAAATATGTGGACCATATGGATGAATCAAAACCCCATGCTCATCTCTGGCATCAAAACAGTTACCGCCAATATGGTTCTTCTTTTCGATAATTAATACTTTTTCATCTTTTTTTGTAAGCTCACGTGCAATCACAGTTCCTGCGACACCTGCTCCAACTACAATCGTGCTATACATCTCTTTTCCTCCGTTAATTCTCTTGACTAAAGCCATAATACTGCGGATGCCCTTTACTCCTTGGAATGCCTGCTCTGCCCCAGCTTAATATCCATATATCTGACATAGGCTTCAAATGCCGACGGAATGGGATACTTATCCTCTGCTTCCCGGGGATGGACAAACACAAACGGCTGCGTACATGCTTTTTCCAACTCATCAACCTGAACGACATACCCTGTCATATGCCACTCTACGTGGCTGAAGATATGCTTTGCCTCAGTCAAAGGTTTTACTCTGATCGGCGTTAATCCAATCGATTTGCTATACTCTATTATTCTATCATTGTCCTGGTGTCCTGGCAAGCTCGGGAATTCGTACATGCCTGCCAAAAGTCCTGTTTTTGCACGCTTGTTCAGTGCAACTGTCTCGCCATCCTTGAAAATAAGGATCGTCTTCTTCTCAATTCGTCTCGCTTTCGCCTTTTTCTTTACTGGAAGCTCCATCTCAATTCCCTGAATATGTGCTTTGCAAATGTGTGCGACAGGACAGATCTCGCATCTGGGTTCTCCATTTGGCACACACACAATCGCACCAAGTTCAATCAGTCCCTGATTGAAGGCACTGGATGCATCTGCCGGAATCACTTCCTCCAGTGCCTTCTCGATTCGGGTCTTCACGCTCGCTTTCATAATATCGTCATAACTTGCTGTAATTCTGGAAATCACCCGGAGAACATTGCCATCCACTGCTGGCTTTGGCAGCCCGAACGCAAAGGAAGCAATGGCTCCTGCGGTATAATTCCCGATTCCCTTCAGCGACAGTATCTCTTCAAATGTGTCCGGGAAGTTTCCCTGATGCTCCTCCATCACCTGAATTGCCGCCTTCTGCATATTGCGGATCCTGTTGTAATACCCCAGGCCTTCCCACAACTTTAACAGCTTTTCCTCTTTCGTCTCAGCAAGTTCCTTTACCGAAGGAAGTTCCTTTAGGAATCGCTCGTAATACGGTTTCACAGCCTCTACTCTGGTCTGCTGGAGCATAATCTCTGACACCCAGACGCGGTAAGCATCCGGGTGATTGCGCCACGGCAGGTCGCGCCGATTCTCCAGATACCACTGTGTAATGGGCTGGACAATCTCCATGAATTGCGGATTTCCAAGAATCACCGGTACATTTTCCGCAATTTCAATGCTGTCATCCGTCACATGACAGTCATATGCAATAATATGGACTCCTGCCTCTTTAGCTTTTCTCAGAATTTCACCAAATTCCGGCTGAGTATCCACGTTCGGAGTAAAATATCTTACCCCTTTCATCTGTATGACAAAAAACACATATGCCTCATACCCATTCTTTTTTGCGTCCATGAGCTCCGTAACATGTTTGAGTGCCCGCTCACTTGGCGCATCCGGGAAGCGCACTACGCCATCCTCCTCCAGCGTCACGCCCTTTACCTCGATGAAAATCTTTTTCTCCTTTGTCTCCACATACAGGTCAAAACGGGAGTTCTTATACGTGACCTCCGGCTGCACCAATGTCACATCAGAAAATAGATTTCCTTCTTCCACCCACTCCTTCACAATCCTGTTTGGAATCTGTGAGTCCATATTTATCATGCGTTCTCCCTTTTCTACACCAATCAGATCCCAGCGGGTCTTGCGCTCCGGGTTGTCACTTTCCTGCACATACACCCGTGTCCCGGGTATCAGCAGTTCCCGGCATCTTCCTGTATTCTTTACATGGACCGTCTGCTGGTTCCCATCGATATCTATATATGCAATAAAGCGGTTGGGACGCTCCCTGAAAATACCTTTCTGCATTCTTTCATATTTCATGCTTCTCTCCTCTGCTGCATAACATAATTGTTCAGGCGGATATTCACAATCCGCTTCGCTGGCTGATAAGGTTAAAATGAGCCAGACATCAATCACACTGATATCTGACCCACCTCTTCTAAACGTCAGACGGATCTTGCTCAAAATCCGCTTAACCATTCCATTATAACCTTATAAAACCTTTGAAAGAAAATCCTGTAGTCTCGGCTCTTTCGGATGTTCAAAAAACTCCTTCGGGGATCCTTCTTCCTTAATCTCGCCCTCGTCCATAAAGATGACTCTCGTTCCAACTTCTTTTGCAAAGCCCATCTCATGTGTCACCACGACCATCGTCATTCCACCACGGGCAAGCTCCTTCATCAGTTCCAGAACTTCACCGACCATCTCCGGATCCAATGCAGATGTTGGTTCATCAAAGAGCATGACATCCGGGTCCATCGCAAGAGAGCGGATAATCGCAATTCTCTGCTTCTGTCCACCGGAAAGCTGCGATGGATACGCATGTGCCTTTTCCTGCAGTCCTACCAGATCGAGCAGTTCCATTCCTCTCTTCTCAGCCTCTTCCCTGCTCTTTTTCAGAAGCTTGATCGGAGCCAGTGTAATATTCTCCAAAATCGTCTTATGTGGGAACAGATTAAAATGCTGAAATACCATTCCCATCTTCTGACGGTGCTGATCAATGTCTGTCTTCTTGCTGGTGATGTCTACACCTTCAAAAAAAATCCTGCCTGTGCTTGGCACTTCCAGAAGATTCAATGATCGGAGAAATGTGGACTTTCCAGAACCGGATGGTCCCACAATCACAATCACTTCTCCTTTTTTAATCTCTGCGGAAACCCCGTTCAATGCATGAAGCGTTCCTCCATTATAGATCTTGTGTACGTCTTCTACTTTGATTAATGTCTCTCCATTAGTGATCACTATTGCGCAGCCTCCTTTCCAGCATACTTACAAGTTTTGAGAATATCATGACCATGATCAGATAGATAATAGCAACCGCAATCAACGGCATAAATGCATCATAAGTACGGCTTCGTATAATATCTCCACCCTTGGTCAGATCCTGCATCGCAATATAACCAGATACAGAAGTCTCCTTTAAAAGAACGATAAACTCATTGCCCAGTGCCGGAAGAATATTCTTAAATGCCTGAGGCATGATGATATACATCATCGTCTGTCGGTAATTGAATCCAAGGCTTCGTCCGGCTTCAAACTGGCCCCGGTCAATCGACATGATACCGGAACGGAAGATTTCCGCCACATACGCACCCGAATTCATCCCGAATGCAAGAATCGCTACAATAACTTTATTAATATCAAAACTGGCAAATACAACATAATAGATAATCATCAATTGCACTACGACTGGTGTTCCACGGATAACCGTGATGTAAATATTACAGATTGCATTTCCAATCTTCATCTTCCCGGTGTTATCATGAGTGGAACGGATGATTGCAATCACAAAGCCCAGCGTGATACCAAGAAGCACCGCAAAAAATGTAATCTGCAGTGTGACCAGCAAACCATTTGCTATATAATGCCAGCGGCCATCTGCTATAAAATTCAAGGTAAATCTATCTACAAAATTTGTCATGTATCCCTTCCCTGTTCTTCCTGTTTAATCAAAACGGATATTCTTTTGTAATCTATGTTCCTACTCAGCTGTCTCTGTGCCAATATATTTTTCAACAATCTTGTCAAATGTTCCATCTGCTTTTAATGCTGCAATTGCATCATTGACCTGGTCAACAAGATCACTATCCTTCTTGAAGCAAAGCGCATAATCTTCTTCTACATATTCTGTGTCAAGAATCTTAAGTCCTTCATTCTCTTCCACAAAAGTCTTCGCTGGCTGGTCATCAATAACTACTGCATCAATCTTACCTTGACCAAGAGACTGAACAGCCTCGAATCCTTTGTTGAACCGCTCGATATTCTCATCGCCGTAATCACCAGATGCGTAGATATCACCTGTTGTACCAAGCTGAACACCAATCTTCTTACCTGTCAGATCATCCGGACCTGTAATCTCTGTATTATCTTCTTTTACGATGATAACCTGACGTCCTGTGTAGTAGCTGTCTGAGAAATCCACCTGGGATTTTCTTTCATCTGTTACTGTCATACCTGCTGCGCCGAAGTCTGCTTTTCCGCTCTGTACTGCCGGAATAATGGAATCAAATGCCATGTCTTCAATCTTAAGTTCCATGCCAAGCTTTTCTGCAATGGCTGCTGCGAACTCTGCATCGATTCCTACCACTTTATCACCCTCATAATACTCATATGGTGGAAATTCTGCATTGGTTGCCATAACGATTGTGTCCTTTTTGCTTTCTTTGCTGTCTGCTTTGGAACCACATGCAGCAAGTGATAATACACATACAGCTGCTAAAACTACGCTTAAAATCTTCTTTTTCATAATCTCTCTCCTTCAAAATACACTTATTTATGTATGCGAGTCAAAACGGATATTCGCAATCCGCTTTGCTACTTGCTCATAACCTCATAGCAGCTGCGCTGCTTGAGGTTAAAATACATTTAACATATATGATACCATGTTTCACCCAAATTACAAGTTTGCTTTAGAATTTTGTACTAGAATAAAGAGGAAATTCCAAAGTATACAAGAACCAGAATTCCAAGAACAATCCGGTAATAACCAAAGAATTTGAAGTCATGCTTCTTGATGTAGCCCATCAGGAATTTGATTGCAAATACAGATACTGCAAAAGACACAATACATCCTAATAATAATAGGAAGAACTCCGGTGCCGTAAATGCCAGACCAAACTTGATAATCTTCAGGAAGCTTGCCCCGAACATCACAGGGATTGCCAGGAAAAATGTGAACTCTGCCGCGACTCCGCGGGCAGTACCGATCAGCAGTGCACCGACAATCGTCGCACCGGAACGGGAAGTTCCTGGAATCAATGCCAGTACCTGAAAACATCCGATAATCAGCACATCGCGAATCTGCAGCTGGGACAGGCTCTTGATTACCGGCTCCACACCCTCATGACGATTCTCAATCACGATAAACAGAATACCATATATAATCAACATGATCGCCACTACAATATAATTCATAAAATGTGCATCGATAAAATCATCAAATGCCAGGCCGATAATTGCTGCAGGAACCGACGCAATCAAAACCTTCACCCACAATTGAAGTGTCAGCTTCTTCTGCTTATCATTTTTTTTCGGTGAAAATGGATTCAGCTTATGAAAATACAATACTACAACCGCCAGAATGGCACCAAGCTGTATCACAACATTGAACATACTCACAAATGCTTCACTGAGATCCAGCTTGATGAATTCCTCTACCAGAATCAGATGCCCTGTACTGCTGATTGGGAGCCACTCCGTGATTCCCTCTACAATTCCCAGAATAATTACTTTTAATGCTTCTAACATGTTGCTCCTCCTTTTAATACGAACCTCTCGATTGCCTGTGCCACTCCTTCGTTGTCATTGGTATCCGTTATGTAGTCAGCCAGTGCTTTGACCGCATCATTGCCATTTTGCATCACTACACCGAATCCGGCCTCGCGGATCATATCCATATCATTATAGCTGTCTCCGCATGCCATGATCTCATCTTTCCTGATCCCAAGGAGTTCTCCCAGACGAAGCAGACCTGCGCCTTTGTTCACTCCAAGAGCATTCACCTCCACATTGGTTTCCAATGTGCCGGTCACAGACACCCCGCCAACCTCTTCCTTAATCCTGCGTATTGCCTCTGCCCGTTCTTCCAGGTTAGAAAAGATTGCCTGCACTTTATCCGTCGGTCTTCCAACCTCGTTCAATAGGGCACGGATGCTCTCCGTTGGTTTTCTGGTGGCAACGATATATTTTGCCATGTGCGGGTCCGGAAGGAACTCTTCGATTCTCTCCAGTGCTTCCCTGGTTCCATACCCCACTCCATCAAAATACACTTCCTGGAGTGTATCATACTCTTCCACAATATCCAGCACCCGGTTCGCCGTCTCAACAGATACCAGATTCTCGTAAATCACTTTTTCCTGCTTCTGATCAATAATTCTCGCTCCATTAGCCGTCAGCACATATCGCATTCCAGGAAAATCCAGAAGTTCCCTTGGAATTCCTGACAGCGGACGCCCTGTCGCGACCAGAACGACAACCCCCTGCTCCATTGCCTTTTTCAGAATTTTTCTGGTATGTGGCAGTAATTCTTTTTTGGTAGATAACAGGGTTCCATCCAGATCCAGCCCTACCATCTTTATGATTCTCTCTTTCATTTTTATTCCTTCCTGAACTTCGATTCCACAGCATTCACCTTCCAGCTGATGCATTCAAAACTCATTTTTTACATTCTTATTCCTTATCCATTCTAACAAAATTTGCTTAATAAAGCAATTTGTAGTATAATGCTGGAACAATCTTTTTTAGAAAGGAAAAAAATATGATGAAATCGCAAGTAAAACGTAAGATACATGGCATCATTGCATTTACCTGTGTCTTAACTCTGGGGCTTTCTTCTATCAGTGCATCTGCAGCAGATACGATTGAAAGTCTGGAGGGCAAAACGTCAGAACTGCAGAATCAACTCTCGAACATCAATGGAGAACTTCTCTCCATCAGTAATGAGATTTCTGATATCCAGATGCAGGTCGAGATTACAAACGGTGAAATAGAAAGAACAGAAGATGATCTGGCGCAGGCACAGGCCAACGAAGCCAGTCAATATGAAGATATGAAGTCCCGTATCAAATATATGTACGAAACTGGGAATGCAACATTCCTGGAGATGCTCTTTACAGCAGATGATATGTCTGACTTTTTAAATAAAGCCGACTTTATCCAGAACATCAGTGAGTATGACAGAAAAATGCTTACCAGTCTGCAGGAGACAAAACAGCAGATTGCTGATGCCAAGGCAACATTAGAAGAGCAGCAGGCTTCTCTCTCTGCTCTGCAGAATGAAGTGGATGCGAAGCAGGCTTCTCTGGAGGCAAAGGCCGCAGAGACCCAGACCAATCTGGAAACCTACACCGCACAGCTTGAGCAGGCACGGGCAGAAGAGGCTGCACGTCAGGCGGCAGAGGCTCAGGCAGCTGCTGAGGCTGCTGCACTTGCTGCTTCAAGCGGCAGCGGAGTGGCATCCTCGGATACCTCGACCACGATAACCGGGCCTGTATCAACAGACAGCAGTGATTTAGATGTGTTTGCTGCAATTCTTGACTGCGAGGCTCTATCCGACTACACTTCTATGTTGGCAGTTGCTACCGTTATCATGAACAGATATCCAAGATACGGAAGCATCAGCGCAGTTGTGTATGCGCCCGGACAGTTTGAACCTGTGTGGACAGGCAAGTTAGACCGAAAGCTCTCAAGCGGACCGAGCTCTTTAGCTTACCAGGTTGCACAAGATGCACTGGATGGCGCACGTCTCTCTGCTGTCGCTGACTGCTATTATTTTTTATATGCACCATCCACAAGCAGACAGGGCATCGTCATTGGGGACAACCTGTTCTTCCCAAGCTGGTAATGATTGAATTTTTCGCTGGGTCATTTACCTACACTGCTCTCAGTTTCTCCACAAACTCATTACTCAGACAGATTTTCGCCACATAAAAAACATCCCCGGTCATGTATACCTGCCAGTCATCGTCAACCTCTACCTGTAGATTTCCACCAGGCATATGCACGATGACCTTGCTGTTGGTCAATCCAAGCTTATATGCAACCCCAGCAGCAGCGCAGGCTCCGGTTCCGGATGCAAGTGTATATCCTGCACCACGCTCAAAAATCTCGATTGCAATGTTTTCATTGTCAATGACCTTCATGATCTGAGTATTGATTTTGTTTGGAAAATATCTTGCTACTTCGGAATAATTTCCAATCTTGCATACAAGTGGTTCCGAGATTTCTCTCATAGGAATGATGCAATGTGGATTTCCAATGGTGACACAAGTTGCCGGATAAAGAGTCCTGCCAAAAACCATGTCTTCATTGATAACTTCTCTTCGCTCACCTGTCACCGGAATCTCATCACTCCAGAACGAGAGTTGCCCCATAGAAACGCGGAGTCTGCTTCCATCCTCATTCAGATAAGTAATTTCCACATCACCGCCATCTGTTTTCATAATGAAATTCTTTTTCTGGACATAACTGGCATCCTTCAGATATTTTGCAAAAATGCGGACACCATTTCCACTCTTCTCAGCAATACTCCCATCTGGATTCCAGATTCGTACAGACAAACCGTTTTCTTCCATGATTGGTCCTTCCAGCACACCGTCCGAACCAAGTCCCATATTTCTATTACAGATCATCTTGACATTTTCCTCTGTCAGTACTAATTCATTTTTATTCGGATCATAAACAACATAATCATTTCCCAGTCCGTGATATCTCTCCAATGTGATTTTCATACAAAACCCTCCACCTATTCTATTCATAATTCCCACTAATTTGTTCTCTACCTTTACTTTACCAAGCATTATTTACAATTAATAGAAATATGGTGCTTTACATATTGCAAAAAATGCTTATAATGATTTTATATATACAATCATATGATGCATGACATCAGAAAGGAACTATTTACCATGCCTAATTATTCCAAAAGGGGATATCTCAACAGTGACTTCCGTATTTTCCATCTGGAAGATAGTATAAAAAAAGAATTTGATTATCATTACCATGAATTTCACAAGATCACTATTTTTATCAAGGGCTCCGTTAAATACTATATTGAAGGAAAGTCTTACGAACTGGAACCATACGATATCGTTCTGGTGAACCGCAATGACATTCATAAAATTGAAGTGGATAATTCTGTTCCTTACGAGCGCATCATCATCTATATCTCCCCATCTTTTATTGAGGCCTATCACACGGATGATTATGACCTTGGATATTGTTTTGCCGAGGCACAACGGGAACATGCCAATGTGCTACGTATTCATTCTCTTGAAAAAAGTTCACTGTTCAAGATTACAAACCGCCTGGAGAAATCATTTGCCGACACCGACTACGCCAGTGACTTGTACCGTCAGGTCCTATTTCTGGAATTCATGATTCAGCTAAACCGAACGGCAATCAAAAAACATCTCGACTTCATGGAAGCAGATCTTTACAATGAGAAGGTTGTCGAGATTCTGCATTACATCAACCAGAATCTGACCTCCGCCCTGACTATCGATGATCTCTCCAACCGCTTTTTTCTCAGCAAATTTTATATGATGCGCCTTTTCAAAGCCGAAACCGGATACACCATCGGCAACTACATTACATACCGCCGGCTCCTTCTCGCAAGAGAAGCCATCCTCTCCGGTGTGCCAATTACCAAGGCTTGCTATGACTGCGGTTTTACAGACTATTCCGCATTCTCACGGGCATACAAAAAAGAGTTCAAGGCATCTCCCCGAACTCTTTTAAATGGTTGAATTATTTTGATTCTAAATAAGTACTATTTTTCTTCTTTCTGGCCTGCCAATGTCTTCACGCCATCGAATGCAAGGATGATTGCGCAGATAATTAACAGTACTGCAAGAATCAGAAGTGCGACAGCCCAGCCTACTTCTGTGCCAGCTGCAATCTGTGCAATCTTTCCCTTGATCGTAAATACAAGTGATGTCAATGTTACTACCAGCATAAATGCCATTGGGAACAAGAACATCTTGTTGTTCTTTCCAACTTTTCCAAGCCAGGTTGCCACTGCTAATAATCCGAGAGCGGCGAGCAGCTGGTTGGCTGCTCCGAATAATGGCCAGATTTTTGCATAGCCTGTCATTCCAAGTGCAATGCCAAGTACAACGGTAATAATAGTTGCCACATATGGATTGGTCAATGTCTTTTTATATCCTGTTGCATCTTTGTAGCTCTGTCCAGGCTCAAGCCAGAACTCCTGGAACATGTAACGTGCAAGACGTGTCGCTGTATCCAGTGATGTCAGGCAGAAAGCTGACACTGCAAGAATCAGCAATGAATAGATGACGCTCTCTGTTCCTGCAAGTGCCGGAACGGTTGCCACCATCTTAGAAATACCTGTTGCAAATACTGCAGTAGGCACTACTGTCTCGCCTGCTGAGTATGATTTCCAGATAAATCCAACTGCACAAAGTGAGATAATTGCAAGTGCACATTCGATCAGCATACCACCGTACGCAATTGGCTGTGCATCTTTTTCATTGTCTAGCTGCTTTGCTGTTGTGCCGGAACCAACCAGTGAATGAAAGCCTGAGATTGCGCCACAGGCGATGGTTACGAACAGTGCCGGGAACATGGTTCCAAGGGACGTTCCTGTCGGCGCCAGTGTATCTGTAAATCCAGTAAATGCCGGAATATCTGTTCCACCCTGTCCCATAAAAGTTGCACCTATAATACCTATGACAGCAACAATCATCATACCATAAAGTAAGAAAGAACTCAGGTAATCACGTGGCTGAAGCAGAATCCAGACCGGTGTCACCGATGCGATCATGATATAGACACCTACGATAATCATCCAGGTCTTATTGCTCAAGTACAGCGGATGCCAGTTAAGTCCAATTGCCATACATGCGATAATTGCAACAACTCCGATGACTGTGGATACACCAAGAGAAGCATTTCTCCGGTATACGAAAATACCAAATACAATGGCAATCAGTATGAACAGAATAGAAATCATTGCTGTAGAAGCATTTGCTGCGCTTGCGGCAACATCCAGTACTCCGCTTTCATCGTATGTAGCCATAAATGTATTGGCAACGATCGATGCAAAAGCTGCAACTACGAGTAACAATGTCAGGTATCCAAAGATAATAAACAATTTCTTTGCCTTGGATCCCATCGTATCAGCGATAACCTCTCCGATAGACTGTCCCTTATGACGGATAGACGCAAACAATGCACCAAAGTCATGAACTGCACCGAAGAAAATACCTCCGATTAATACCCATAACAGTACCGGTACCCAGCCAAATACTGCTGCCTGAATTGGTCCGTTAATCGGACCTGCCCCTGCGATGGATGAAAAATGATGTCCCAATAGGACTGGAGCCTTTGCCGGACAATAGTCCATGCCATCCTCCAACTCATGTGCCGGTGTCGTCTTCCCCGGATCGACACCCCACTGCTTGGATAACCACCTTCCATAAGTAAGATATGCAATGACAAGAATTGCAATACCGATAATTAAAATTACTGCTGCGTTCATAAAATTCACTCTCCTTCTATTATGTCTTACGCATTCGTATTTTTGGAACCCCTGGTTCCTTTTATGCCAAAAAGGTCAAAAAGCCTTTTTATAGCCCTTTACTAACTCCCGCGCTGCAGGATTGCCGATGATCTTCTTATTCTCCATGTCGAACACGAGTATCCTCACCTCCGAATATCCACGAAGCCCCCATCTGTAATTTTTGAAAAAGCGAAATTTTTTTATTGCCTTTTTTACCTCATCTGAAATACCTTGATCTATAATATAAACCCCCGTGATATAAGTGTACATGTGATCCTTCTTCGTACACTTTTCACCCTTTCTGACTAGCTGCGGCTCAATAAATGAAACGACATGCTTCTTAAATCTGTTCAGGTCTTCCACCGACAGCTTTTGTTTTTGAGCAAAAAAAGTATGCTCATAACAATCTGCACGCCATAATTCTGCTTTCTTCACGAGAACGTATTTGGCACTGCTAACATTGAAACTGGCATACGCGTCGAAGATATCACCGTTGATATCATAGGGACGTATTATGTCAAAAGCCGATCGATAGGAATTGATCATCTTCTCTAAATAGTCTTGTCCTGTCATATGAAATTGTTCCTTTCAAGCACAACGCCCTGTACGCTTTGCCAACAGCACGTTATATGCAATAAAACCATGTGTCTAGTCTACACCTAGTCACATGGTTTTACAATGATTTGTTTATACTTTTTTCATAAATTCTATATTTTTTTAATATATTAAAATACATCAATTTCCATTTGGAAACTGTATGATTACTTTTGTTCCGCTTCCATAGGCGCTTTCCACATGTACTTCCGCACCATGCAGCAATGCCCCGTGTTTTACGATGGATAATCCAAGGCCCGTACCGCCGTGCTCCTTAGAATGGCTCTTGTCCACGCGATAAAATCGCTCAAAGATACGCCCCTGATGTTCCTTTGGGATTCCGATTCCCGAATCGCTGATTACGACCTTGGGTCCATTCAGAGTATTCCCTGCCCAGACACTCAACTCTCCTCCCGTGACATTGTATTTCACTCCATTTTCACAGATATTATAGATCATCTCATCCAGAATTTGGCGAATGCCTCGATAATATACCTGTTCTCCCATCACTTCCACATGCACATGCTTTTCTTCGATCTGCGGCGCAAGCCTGCTGCACACCTCTCTGCATAATCCATATAAGTCTACATTCTCCTTCTCAAGCTCCACAGACTCATCATCCAGCTTCGACAGCTTGATAATATCTTCCACCAGCGTGATGAGCCGTCTTGCTTCTTTGTAAATTCGTCCGGCGAATCCCGGGATATCCTGTTCCTTTACCATGCCGTTCTGAATAATCTCTGCATAGCCGGAAATTGAAGTAAGGGGGGTCTTCAGCTCATGGGATACATTTGCTGAGAACTCCTTTCTCATATCTGCAATGGCGTCCTTTTCCTTATTCTGTGTATCAATCGCAACCAAAAGCGGTGTCAATTCCTCGTACACATCGTTTTCCAGGGGATGTTCAATATCTAGCTGATTGATGGGACGAATGATCTTCTCCGTCTGCCACTTCGATAAAATCCATGCCAGGCCGATCATCAATATGGCGAGAATAATCATGACCGGAAACATGTTAAACGCAGTGGTCGCCACGTTGTCCATTGTCTTGGACACGCGCAGTACCGTTCCATCGTCCAGCAAAATCGCATAATAGAACAGCTGCTTTCCCATCGTGTCTGATATTCGAATCTCTTCTCCACTTCCATTCTTTCTTGCAAGCTTAATCTCCGCCCTGGAGTTATGGTTCTCAAGAGTCTGGGCAGGCTCCTTGGAATCATAAAGCACCGTACCATCCAGATCGACCCAGGTAATCCGGGTGTCACTGTCTATGGAATCGATGTCTTCAAGATAAACCTCTCCTGCTTCGAGAACCGCTGTTCTGATATAATCCGTCTCTTGTCTGACTTCCCGTTTCATAATCGACAAACTTTGCTGATATACAACAAGAGTCAGGACGGCATAAGAAATAAGCAGTGTTATCACCAGAACCAGTTCCGTGCTCTTTTGTATCTTCGTGCGCATCTGTCTTTTATTTTTCATCCAAATCTCCTATCCGGTACCCTACTCCGCGAACAGTCTCGATCATATCCCCATAATCGCCAAGTTTCTGTCTGAGGGTACGAATGTGGACGTCAACTGTACGGGTCTCTCCGTCAAAATCATATCCCCATATCTCCGCCAGCAGCTGGTTCCTCGTGAGCACGATATTCCTGTGACTCATGAGTCTGTCCAATAGTTCAAACTCCTTCAATGTCAGGGCAACGCTCTCGCCTGCCACCGTCACTTCATGCTTCTTCCGGTTGATTGCAATTGCGCCTGCAGCTACCTGCTCCTCTGGATTCACTGTTCTGCACCGACGCAGCACTGCCTTAATCCTTGACACCAGTTCCATCATTCCAAACGGCTTTGTTACATAATCATCTGCCCCTGCGTCTAGCCCTACTACTTTATCGTACTCAGCACCCTTAGCCGTAACCATGATAACCGGAATATCTTTTGTCTTAGCAGAATTCTTGATTCGCTTCAGAAGCGCAATTCCGTCTTCTCCCGGGAGCATAATGTCCATCAGTACCAGATCCGGGGTCTCAAATGCAAGCGCCTCCATAAAACTTCTCCCATCCGGGAAGCCCTTGGCACCCAGACCGGTGGTCTCCAGCGTATATACAACCAACTCGCGAATATTATCATCATCTTCTACACAAAATATCATTTTACATCCTCCTACTGTACTTATATTCCAATAGCATACAGTACGCCTGTTAAATCTATTCTGCCACACTTGTTAAATCTATGTAAAGTAATTTTACGTATTTTCTCCATTTTTTAGAAAATATACTTTCACATCAAGCGTATACGCGGAATTCTCTTTTCCACTTCCTCACAGCATCTTTTGCAAAGTTCTATGTTCAGCTATTCTTCCCCAAATGTAAATGCATGATTCATTGGACCACTCCCTTTGCCCAGATCAAGCATCGCCGCAAGAGCTCCTGACAGATAAGTTTTCGCATTCTCAATCGAAAGATCCAGAGTCTTGCCCTTTGCCAGGTTGGATGCAATGGCACTGGATAATGTGCAGCCTGTTCCATGGGTGTTTGGGTTGTCAATTCTTTTGCCATGATACCACTTACAGGTTCCATTATCATAAAGCAAATCATCCGCATCGTGAACCTGATGTCCTCCCTTGCACAGAACCGCGCAGCCATATTGTTCACTGATGATCTTTGCCGCATCTATCATCTCTTCCTTCGTCACAATCTTCCTGCCGGATAAAATTTCCGCCTCCGGAATATTGGGAGTGAGAAGCGAAGCAAGGGGAAGCAGCCTCTGTTTCAAGACTATTATCGCATCCTCTTTCAGCAGTCTGGAACCGCTGGTTGCCACCATGACCGGATCCACCACAATGTTCTCTGCCTGATATTCTTCCATTGCATCTGCAATCGTTTCAATCAGTCTAGCAGATGCTGCCATTCCAATCTTCACCGCATCCGGACGGATATCTGTAAAAATGCAGTCCAGCTGCTTCTTCAAAAATTCCGGAGGAACCTCCATAATGTCTGTCACCCCTAATGTATTCTGTGCCGTCAGTGCTGTAATCGCACTCATGGCATACACTCCATGGACTGTCATGGTCTTGATATCTGCCTGGATACCGGCGCCTCCGCTGGAATCACTTCCTGCAATTGTCAGTGCTGTCTTCATTTTTTTATTTCCTCCTTATCAAACTTGCTGCGTCCTGCACAGCCATAGCTTTTTCATGCAGCAAAAAACTGTGGAAATACCTTGAAGATATTCCCACAGTCCCTACGCTGTCATGATATATCCCTACGTTGGCATTATCCAAATCAGGTTACAGGTCAAGGCTTCCATAAGCCTACTCTCAGCCCGCTTCTGCGAGCTCCCTTTGTAAAGCGGACATTCGCAATCCGCTTTGCTACTTCTTAGCGATACATTCAATCTCAAGTGCTGCGCCCTTTGGAAGAGCCGCCACCTGTACGGCGCTTCTTGCCGGATACGGTGCTGTAAAGAATGTCTCATAAGTCTCATTCATTGCTACAAAGTCATTCAAATCTGTCATGAATACAGTCGTCTTTACAACATGATCCATTGTCATTCCATTCTCAGCCAGAATGGCTTTCAGGTTATTCAATGAATTGGTTGTCATCTCCTTGATATCTTTCCCCATCTCCCCTGTTGCCGGGTTCAGTGGAAGCTGTCCGGAACAGTAAACAGTCTCTCCGGCCTCAATCCCCTGAGAATATGGTCCGATTGCGCCTGGTGCATTTGTTGTTGCGATTGCTTTTTTCATCTGTGTTACCTCCTATGATAAATGAGTATAAATCAAATATATTTCTTAAAAAGTATAGCACACAAGTCATTATTTGACGAGAGTGAATTCTGCCATTTCTTTTTTCATCATAGTGAGAAAACGTTTTTTTCAGGCAAAGTGAAATCGCCCTTTAATTTCAATGTATAAAACTGCATTTCGTTGGTAGTTTTTTCCACACGGATATCTTCTAATACCACGCCACAGACTTCTGCCATATCCAGCACAAGATGCAGTCTGTTTGATGTTCTTGCACAGGCAAAGGATGCTGTGATTGAACATTTCATTTCAGACTCTGCAACGCCCGATTCTTCTGACAACTCCGCAATGGATTCCTTCTGCATATTTGTCAGCATTCCGTATTGGTAAATGCGGCTGATATTTATAATCTGTTCCAAAAACATCTGATATTCTTTTGCTCTGCTCTCTTCTACATCCTGCAGTCTTTTTTCTATGATTTCCACTTCACGTTCGGGTACATAAACAGTTCCACCCGTTTTCGCCTTGGCTTTCGCAACTTCCGCGGACATATTCATTCGTTCCATAAAAAGTTTTTTTAACTCTGTATCAATTCGATCAATTTCAGCTCTTACATCATCTAGTTTCATGAATAACCTCCCATGTTTTTCTATCAGTATATCACTTACATTACCATACATGCACCATACATGCAATTGGGTAAGGCGGACAATCAGCACCACCCGTCTAACGGGTGGTTTGCTCTGAGGCTATAAGCCTCTGTTACCGGCCAGCGCCTAAAGACGCTGGCTTTCACTTTGTTCAAGCCACTACGCCATTGACTCGTCGCTGCCCTTT
>JAQVCP010000033.1:0-17538 GCA_028689735.1 Hespellia sp.
AGTCATCGAATAGAATTGCCCATTTTCTTTTCATTTTCGGAGATAGATTCTGAATTTCATTAACTAAATTAGAGTTTTGATTCCATAATCTATCCATTAATCCCCAAGTCCAAATCCATCATGTACTGCTCTCATTGCCCGGTCAATATCATGTTCATCTACAAGCACGGTGATACGAATCTCGGAAGTCGAGATCATATTAATATTGACCCCCGCATTATAAAGTGCCTCAAACATCTGTGCAGCCACACCAGGGTTGCTCATCATGCCCGCACCTACAATAGAAAGCTTTGCCACATCTTCTTTATGCTTGATTTCTTTGATTGTGAGTGCTTCTTTGTTCTCCTCCAGAATCCGGATTGCATCTGTAATATCGTCTTCCGCAACAGTAAAGGAAATATCCTTTGTTCCATCACGTCCCACAGACTGCAGAATAATATCTACATTAATATTCTTCCTTGCAAGGGTGTTAAAGATACGGAATGCTACACCCGGCTTATCTTCGATTCCTATCACTGAAATTCTTGCTGTGTTCTTATCTGTTGCCACACCACTGACTAATAACTTTTCCATTTTCACGACCTCCTTGACTATGGTTCCTTCTGTGCGGTTCAGGCTGGAACGGACTACCAGCTGTACACCGTATTTCTTCGCCATCTCGACTGAACGGTTGTGGAGCACCCTCGCCCCCAGTGACGCAAGCTCTAACATCTCATCATAACTGATTTCGGTGAGCTTTCTCGCATTCGGTACGACCCGTGGATCCGCCGTGTAGATTCCATCTACATCTGTGTAGATTTCACAGGAATCGGCATGCAGTGCAGCGGCAATTGCAACTGCGGTTGTGTCCGACCCTCCACGTCCCAGGGTTGTGTAATCTTCGTATTTATTAACCCCCTGAAATCCCGTTACTACCACAATTTTCTTGGAGTCCAGCTCGTGCTGGATCCGCTCAGAGTCAATCTTCTTGAATCTGGCATTACCGTAACATGATGTGGAGTGCATCTCCACCTGAAATGCATTCAGTGAAATAGCAGGAACTCCCAGGGAGTTCATCGCCATTGCCATCAGTGATACCGAAATCTGCTCCCCTGTAGTAAGCAGCATATCCAGTTCTCTCTTGGTGGCATTGGGATTGATGTCCTTTGCTTTTGCAAGCAGCTCATCCGTTGTGTCTCCCATAGCTGAAAGGACGACAACCACATCATTTCCTGCCCGATAGTCTTCAATACAACGCTTTGCAACACGAAAAATCCGTTCCTTATCTGCAACGGAACTGCCGCCGAATTTTTTTACGATTAACATAGCTTCCTCCTCATTGTCAGTTCATATCTAGTAAGAACTTTTAGCCCTCAACGCGAATCATGTGCTTAATCTCTGGAAATTCTGCTGCATTCGCCTGATATTTTCGTTCTGTCATCTCCTCAGTAATAAATCCAAATTCATTATCCAATCCTTCAACTTTGACGATCTCAACTTTTCCGAAATCACGTTCAAGGTGTTCTCTCAATCCACTTGCTTCGCCGCCGATACGGACAAAATAGCGTTTTCTCGTATCTTCGATCGGGAGAAGTTCCAGCTTGTCGCTCTTCCACATGGTCATGATATTACGATGCAAGTGCTTCGCCGCATCCACCACGTCAGCGACCACCGCGCTTGCCGTAGGGAGCTTACCCGCTCCACTTCCATAGAACATCGCATCACCAAGAACATTACCATGCACGAAAACAGCGTTGAACACACCATTTACGTTGTAAAGCGGATGTTCCTGGTTCAATAAATATGGAGCCACGATGGCATGAAGATGATTCTCATGACGTTTGCAGGATGCCAGAAGTTTGATGGTCATTCCCAGTTCTTTTGCGTACATCATATCTTCCTTGGTAATCTGTGTAATTCCTTCGGTATAAATGTCTTCAAAATCCACCTGTTGTCCGGAAATCAGAGAAGAGAGAATCGCGATCTTGCGACAGGCATCGTATCCTTCCACATCGGCTTCCGGATTGCGTTCTGCATAGCCGTTATCCTGAGCTTCTTTCAGCACTTCATCGTAATTTGCGCCCTCGTAGAACATCTTGGTCATCATATAGTTCGTCGTACCATTCAGAATTCCTGTGATTTCTTCAATCTCATCTGCTGTCAAGGAGGAATTCAGCGGCCGGATAATCGGAATCCCCCCGCCCACGCTTGCCTCGAAGAGGAAGTTAATATTGTTGTCACGGGCGATGGACAGAAGCTCTGCTCCGTGCTTTGCAACAAGCGCTTTGTTGGAGGTTGCTACGCTCTTGCCAGCCTGCAGGGAACGCTTTACAAACGTATAAGCCGGTTCGATTCCACCCATTACTTCTACCACGATCTGCACATCCGGATCTTCCACAATCGTATCAAAATCATGTACGATCTTCTCCTGAATCGGATCTCCCGGAAATTCTCTCAGATCAAGTACATACTTGATGTTAATCTCATCTCCGACACGCTGGTTGATTCTCGCGCCGTTGGTGGCAATTACTTCTACCACACCTGATCCTACTGTTCCATATCCTAATACTGCTATATTTACCATCTAACTACTCCTTTTACTATGATCGATTTTTCAGGTATGCGGTCATGAACTGGTCGATTGCCCCGTCCATCACAGCACTTACGTTGCTGCTCTCCTCATTTGTCCGGTGATCCTTCACCATCGTATAAGGCTGCATTACATAAGAACGAATCTGATTTCCAAAATTGATATCTTTTACTTCACCGCGGATTCCCGACATCTTTTCTGCCTGTTCCTGCTGCTTCAAAATGAAGAGCTTGGCCTTTAGCATCTGCATGGCCTTATCTTTATTCATGTGCTGAGAACGCTCATTCTGGCACTGCACCACAATTCCCGTCGGCAGATGTGTGATTCGAATCGCGGATGAAGTCTTGTTGATGTGCTGGCCGCCGGCTCCGCTGGAGCGGTAAGTGTCCACACGAATGTCATCATCATTGATCTCAATATCCAGATCTTCTTCAATATCCGGAATCACATCACAACTGGCAAAGGACGTCTGCCGCTTTCCTGCTGAATTGAACGGGGAAATCCGTACCAGACGGTGTACCCCTTTTTCAGACTGGAGATATCCATAAGCGTTCTCTCCGTCTACTTCAAAAGTCACACCCTTGACTCCGGCAACATCCCCTTCCAGATAATCCAGCACTGTCACGGAATACCCCTTTTTCTCTGCCCAGCGGCTGTACATGCGGTAAAGCATATTCGCCCAATCGCAGGACTCGGTTCCGCCAGCTCCGGCATGAACCGTCACAATGGCACTATTGCTGTCATAAGGTCCGGACAGGAGTGTCTGAATCCGGAGATCGTCCAGTTCTTTTTCGAAAATAGCTAGTTCTTCTTCAATCTCCGACACACTGCTGTCATCATCTTCTTCCTCACACATCTCAATCAGCATCACCAAATCCTCATGTGTAGATTCAAGCTGCTCGATCTGTTTGACTGTCTCCTGCAGGTTTTTCAGTTTTTTCATGGATTTGGTTGATTTGTCTGCGTCATCCCAGAATCCCGGTTCTTCCATACTTCTCTCTAACTCTTCAATTCGCTCCTTCTTACCTGGTAAGTTAAAGTGAATCCCTCAAATCTTTCAGTGGTTCTTCGTACGCACTCAGTCTCGCTTTAAATTCGTCTAACAATACCACCTTCATCACCTCTTTCAATTAATTTTCTTTCTAACTATCTATTGTTTACATGTTCTGACATTTGTCAACTGGTGTAGTTTCCCGATACCGTTTGACTGAATGGCATCGATACACTACACTCGTTTAGATTTTTATAAAAGCAGGCGTGGCAGTTTTCTGTCACGCCTTACTACGCTTGTCACAATTACTTAAAAATCACTTCGCTATGCAGGATTTTTCCCACAGCACTGTTTGTATTTCTTACCGCTTCCACACGGGCATGGGTCATTTGGATAAACCTTCTTCTCCGCACGCTTCTTTGGGGTCTTTGCTGCACTTTCGTCTTTATTGGTTCCGGTCACCTTGGCAACCTGCTCTCTCTCGACCTTCTGCTCTACACGGATACTGTACAATGTACGAACGGTATCCTTTGTGATTGCATTTGTCATGGCACCAAACATGTCATAGCCAGACATCTTGTATTCAACCAGTGGATCTCTCTGTCCATAAGCCTGCAGTCCGATTCCCTGACGCAGCTGGTCCATATCGTCGATATGATCCATCCACTTTGCATCGATGACACGGAGAAGAACCACGCGCTCTACTTCACGCAGATGCTCCGGCTCCGGAAATTCTGCTTCTTTTGCTTCATATGCCTTGGCAGCGCGTTCCTTAAGGAGCTGCTTGAGCTGCTTCTGTTCCATTCCCTGCACTTCCTCGATATGAGGAACCTCGATAGGAATGGTTGCCTTAAGCTCTACATCTAAATCTTTCAAATCCCACTCTTCAGACGAAAGGTCAGCGGAAATATTTTTATCAACGATGGTATCAATATATTCAGAAATCATATGATAAATGGAATCTCTCATACTCTCTCCGTCAAGTACACGACGTCTCTCTTCGTAAATAATCTCACGCTGCTCGTTCATAACCTGATCGTATTCCAGTAGATTTTTACGAATACCGAAGTTGTTGTTCTCGATCTTCATCTGAGCCTTCTCAATTGCATTGGAAAGCATCTTGTGCTGAATCTGCTCGCCGTCTTCTACTCCAAGTGTGTTAAACACATCCATCAGCTTCTCGGAACCAAAGAGTCTCATCAGGTCATCTTCCAAAGAAATATAAAATCTGGATTCACCCGGATCTCCCTGACGTCCGGCACGTCCTCGCAGCTGGTTATCGATACGTCTTGACTCATGGCGCTCGGTACCGATAATTTTCAGTCCGCCTGCTGCCCTTGCATCATCATCCAGCTTAATATCGGTACCACGACCGGCCATGTTGGTGGCAATGGTCACTGCACCGTGAACACCTGCATCCGCAACGATCTCAGCCTCAAGTTCATGGAACTTTGCGTTCAATACCTTATGCTGAATCCCATGCTTCTTGAGCATACGGCTGAGGAGCTCGGAAATCTCGATAGTAATAGTACCAACCAGTACCGGCTGCCCGGTGGCATGCGCTCTTTCTACTTCTTCCACAACTGCCTCGAATTTCTCACGCTGTGTCTTATATACTGCGTCCTCCAGATCCAGTCTCTGGACTGGTTCGTTGGTCGGAATCTCAATAACATCCATACCGTAAATATCACGGAACTCTTTTTCCTCTGTGAGTGCGGTACCTGTCATACCACTCTTTTTCTCATACTTATTGAACAGATTCTGGAATGTGATGGTCGCAAGTGTCTTGCTTTCTCTCTTAACCTTTACATGCTCCTTCGCCTCAATCGCCTGATGAAGTCCATCGGAATAACGGCGTCCCGGCATGATACGTCCGGTAAACTCATCGACAATCACTACCTGCTCGTCCGGTGTCACCACGTAATCCTGGTCCCGGAACATCAGATTATGTGCTCGCAGTGCCAGAATCGTATTGTGCTGAATCTCCAGATTCTCCGGGTCAGCAAGGTTATCAATATGGAAAAACTTCTCAACCTTCTTGACGCCATCTTCTGTCAGGTTGACAGACTTTTCTTTCTCATTGACGATGAAATCCCCTGTCTCTTCGATATCTTCTCCCATGATTGCGTTCATCTTGGAGAATTCTCCACTGGCTTCGCCTCGCTGTAACTGTCTTGCAAGAGTATCACACGCTTCATAAAGCTTGGTGGACTTGCCGCTCTGCCCGGAAATAATAAGCGGTGTTCTCGCCTCATCAATCAGGACGGAATCGACCTCATCGATAATCGCATAGTGCAGACCATGCTGTACCAGCTGTTTTTTATAAATCACCATGTTGTCACGCAGGTAATCAAATCCAAGTTCGTTGTTTGTTACATAAGTAATATCGCAGTTATACGCCGCCCTTCGCTCATCGTTATCCATCTCATTGAGAACAACGCCGACTGTCAGTCCTAGAAATTCATGGACCTGCCCCATCCACTCTGCATCACGCTTTGCCAGATAGTCATTGACCGTCACGATATGAACACCTTTTCCTTCCAGCGCATTCAAGTATGCCGGCAATGTAGACACCAGAGTCTTACCTTCACCGGTCTTCATCTCGGAGATACGGCCCTGGTGAAGAATCACACCACCAATCAGCTGTACTCTGTAATGTCTCATTCCAAGGGAACGCACTGCTGCTTCCCTTACCACCGCAAACGCTTCTGGCAGTATATCATCCAGGGTCTCCCCCTCTGATAATCTTTTTTTGAATTCTAATGTCTTACCTTTTAACTCTTCATCTGTGAGAGCCTTTATATCTGGCTCAAGTGCTTCAATGGCATCCACGATTGGATAGACACGCTTCAGCTCATTTTCACTATGTGTACCAAAAATTTTTGTTAATAAACTCATGAATTTACTCCTTGTAATTTTACTATTCTTCATTCTAACACTTACAGGAAATTTCTTCAACCAGTTTCTTCCTGCCATCACCCCCGGGGATTGTATTATTTTCTCACATTTGCCTTCTATGCATCTATCGTGAAATGTGATATATTAGACATGACACTGTAGCAAACTATCAAGCTAAAGTAAGGAATCGGTTAGCGAAACCAACTTGAAAGCAGGAAATTGTTACTGTCAGGCTGCCGCCATCGAGCCCTGTGCCATTCGTGCTTTGGCAGCATATAGTGAACTTTTACACCAACATTTTTAGGAGGAAATATTATGAATATCGTATGTTTAGATTTGGAAGGGGTATTAGTCCCTGAGATTTGGATTGCATTTGCAGAGGCAAGTGGCATTCCGGAGTTAAAGAAAACGACCCGGGATGAGCCTGACTATAATAAATTGATGACCTGGAGATTGAATATCCTGAAAGAACACGGTCTGGGCCTCAAAGAAATTCAGGAAACAATTGCAACAATTGATCCGATTCCCGGCGCGAAGGAATTTCTTGATGAACTCCGTTCTATGACTCAGGTGATTATCATTAGTGATACTTTCACACAATTTGCCGCACCACTCATGAAAAAGCTGGGCTGGCCAACTATCTTCTGTAACTCTCTGGAAGTGGCAGATAATGGTGAAATTACTGACTTCAAAATGCGGATACCAGATTCAAAACTGAATACGGTAAAAGCACTCCAGTCCATCGGATACGAAACGATTGCAAGCGGTGACAGCTTCAATGACCTGGGTATGATTCAGGCAAGTAAAGCAGGCTTCCTATTTAAAAGTACGGAGCAGATCAAAGCAGATTATCCACAATTCCCTGCATTTGAAGATTATGATGAATTAATGGCCGCAATCAAAGGTGTGCTGTAAGCTGGTAACGCGGACATTCGGAATTCGCTTCGCTACTTCCTCATGAACGCAGACGGCTTCGCCGTTTGCGTTCATGCTTCATAACCAGAACAATAGATACAATTCAAGTGGATAACCCGAATCCGCTTGAATTGTTTTTTTATGCTTTCGTAATCTCAAAAACAAAAACTCATCTTTCCCACTTCACATTTACAATTTTGAGATTTCCTCATAAGGAATCTTTCCTCCGAACAAATCCAAGGCACTTCCAATCGTAAAATCCAGTTTTCCTCCACAGGTTTCTTCAAACTGTTTCAAGTCTTTCATACTTCCGATTCCTCCTGCATAGGTAATTCGAATCCCCCCCCAGTCACTCAGAAGCTTCACCAGATCCAGCTCCACTCCGGAGGATTTGCCTTCCACATCCACACCATGAACAAGAAATTCATCACAGTAATCTGCCAGTTCATCTAAAACTTGTGCACACAGCTTCACTTCTGTAAACGTCTGCCAGCGGTTGGTCACAATGTAATAATCTCCATCTTTCTTCCTGCAGCTTAAGTCGAGCACAACATGTTCTTTTCCCACAGCTGTTACCAGTTTTTTTAGATTTTCCCACTGAATCCTTCCATCTTGAAATACATAGGAGGTCACAATTACATGGCTGGCTCCTGCTGCAATATATTCGAATGCATTTTCGGCAGTGATGCCGCCGCCGATCTGCAGTCCCTCCGGATATGCTGCAAGCGCACTCATTGCCTGGGCTTTTGTTGCCTCATAATACTCTGAGCTTGCCGGGTTGAGCAAGATAATATGTCCACCTGACAATCCGTCTTTTTGATAAAGTTTTGCATAGTAATCTGCCCCCAGTTCCGATGCAAAATTCGTCTCTGCCTGGTTCCCCTGGTCCTTCAGGCTTCCGCCGACGATCTGTTTCACCGCTCCATTATGTATATCGATACATGGTCTGAATTTCATTTTATCACGTCCTCTAATCTTTTTATATTCGATAGCTCAACTTTATCACAGCAACGCAAAAAAATCCACCCTCACATTTTGCGGGTGGATTCTTCTATTGCCGTTACTGATTTGCTGAATCTGTTTTTTTATTGTCTTTATTAATATCGTCTGCCGTATTTGTGCCATTGTCTTTGGTCTTATCCCGATTGGTATCATTCGTGCCGTCCAGATCGTCTACCGCATTCTCAACACCATCAACCACATCTTCTCCTGCATTTCCCAAAGCTCCGTCTCCTCGCGTTTCGCCTGTCCCGGTGCCATTATCGGTTGTTCCATTTGTACCCTTGGTTCCTTCTGTGGCATCATTGAGATTACTGTCATTTGTTGTGCTGGACGCATTTCCCTTATCGGTTCCGTCAGTAGATGTATTATTGCCACAGCCAGTCACCCCGCATATCACTCCAACACACATCATTAATAGTAAGAATTGTTTGAACTTTTTCATTATATTCTTCCTTTCCCATAAATTTGTTGTGTTAGTAATATTTGCAGGATTTTCAATTTTATTCATTTTTCTTTTTAATTAAATAATCCTTTTTGCCAGACTTTTTCATTCTGGCAAAAAGGATATCTTTTGTAAGATTATAATTTTTCCGTAATCAGACCATTGCGATATGCTTCCAGAAGAATCTCCATATCGTTGATCCGCTCTTTCAGTTCATTTCCTGCATCGGTGTCACCCACCAACCGCCTTTCCATGACTCGCTTCACGACCATGCTCTCAGAATGAATATCCGTCTCCTTCTCAATAGCAGCTTCTGTGGATTCAAATGGATCCAGCGCTACCAGACGGATTCCATAGGAATTGTAGACCAGAGTATAACCTGCGATCCCTGTCTGCGCCTGATACGCCTTGGAAAATCCACCATCAATGACGAGCACTTTCCCGTTGCACTTGATTGGGCTCTCTCCATCCTTGGATTTGACTGGCACGTGCCCGTTGACAATGTGGGTTCCCACTGTATCCAAACCGAATTCCGCAAGAATTCCGTTGATAACATCTTCATTTTCCAGCAGAGAATAGTATGGATTCTTCGTCTCAATATGTGTGGTCTTTGCTTTGATAAAGTATCGCTCGAAGGTAGCCATCTTATTCTTGCCAAACAGTGGTGAATTCGGATGAAGCCAGATGTACCACATGACATCTCTGCCCCGCTCCTTCTCCTGATTCTCAATAGCATTGAATCCCTTTCGCACATAGCTGTCAAGCGCTTCATACAATGCCTTTCCCTTATATTCTCTTCCATAAAGCTCGACACGCTTGAGACTTCCGTCTGCGTTGAGCGGAACGCATCCATGATAAAGCAGATTATTGTTGTATACTTTGTACAATCCACCTTTATTCAATAGGAAGCGCATGTGACTCTGCAGTTTCTCGCAATTTTTAAATGCCTTCTCCAGACGTTCCATAATTTCTTCTTCTTCCGCAGTCAGTGCATAGGGGTCTGAAGGGTCGAGTGTCGGGAAATTCGTATCAAGTAGTTCATAAATCTTTCCGTCCATCTCGATGGAACCGTTTTCCAAATCCATCCGGTGCAGTAGATTGCGGTCCTCCAGATGAAACTCCGGATTGCGTGCAATAATCTTTCCTTCTACCTTGAACTGAATGATGGAGATTGCCTTATGCATTTTTAGATTCATGGTACGCTCATCCAGATTGCGAGTAGAGTCCCCTTTCAATGCGAAGCAGGTACATGGATCGTCTTTATAAGTTGTCATAGCAAAGGTCGCCAGCGGCAGAAGGTTGATTCCATAACCATCCTCCAGGATATCCAGATTTCCATAACGCGCACAGATACGAATTACATTGGCAATGCAGCCTCGCTGTCCAACTGCAGCCCCCATCCAGAGTACATCGTGGTTTCCCCACTGAATGTCCAGAGAGTGGTAAGTCTGGAGCATATCCATAATGATATGCGGACCCGGTCCTCTGTCGTAAATATCTCCGACAATATGTAAATGATCTACAACCAGACGCTGGATCAGTTCTGAAATTGCTTCTATAAATACCTCCGCACGTCCAATCTGAATAATCGTATTGATAATGGAATTATAATAAGATTCCTTATCCGAGATCTCTGCTTTTTCCGTAATCAATTCTTCTATGACATAAGAAAAATCCTTCGGCAGAGCCTTTCGCACCTTTGAGCGGGTATATTTGCTGGCTGCGCGCTTACTGACCTCAATCAGACGGTAAAGATTGATTTTATACCAGTCTTCCATGTTCGACTCTGTCTTTTTCACCAAATCCATTTTTTCTTTTGGATAATAAATCAGTGTAGCCAGGGACTGCTTATCCTTGGCACTTAATGTGTTCCCAAACACATCATCAATCTTTCTCTTCACAGATCCCGAACCATTGCGCAATACATGAGAAAATGCTTCGTTCTCTCCATGCACATCGGTCAGAAAATGTTCTGTTCCCTTGGGCAGGTTCAAAATAGACTGCAGATTGATAATCTCAGTCGACGCTGCCGCTATGGTCGGGTATAGATCGGATAACCTCTCTAAATACCGGTCCTCTAAACCTCTCATAATACTACCTCTTTCATAAATACTGCCTCTTTTGCAATCCGGTCACCTCGTCAAAGCGGCTCTTCACAATCCGCTTCGCTGCTTGATGACTCTAACGTATCCTCCCCTGAAGTTTCTCCCGGCTTATCCGATCACATCGCTCATATCGTAAAGCCCTGCCGGCTTTCCGGCAAGGAATTTGGCTGCCTCAACCGCACCTTTTCCAAATACTGTCTTGGAATATGCTGTGTGCTTGAACTCGATAACTTCATCTTCTCCCGCAAAAATAACTTCATGTTCTCCCACAATCGTACCGCCGCGCACTGCCGAGAGTCCAATCTCATTCTTCTTTCTCTTCTGGCGAACCTGGCTGCGGTCATAAGTATACTCATAAGCGTGATCCATGGCCTCATTGATCGAATCCGCCAATGCAAGTGCTGTTCCGCTTGGAGCATCTACTTTCTGGTTATGGTGCTTCTCCACAATCTCGACATCATAGCCTGCCGGTGCAAGTGTCTTCGCTGCATCCTGCAGTAATTTTAATAACACATTAATCCCAAGAGACATATTTGCCGACTTAAGAACTGCGGTCTTCTTGCTGACTTCTTTTACTTTTTCAAGCTGTTCCTCTGAAAGACCTGTGGTGCAGAGTACGACTGGCACCTGCTTTTTGCCACAATACTCTAAAAGGCCATCCACTGCGCCCGCATTGGAAAAATCAATGATGACATCCACGTCTACATCGCATTTTTCAATGCTCTCAAACACTGGATAATCGTTGGCAAGTTCTGTGTATCGGTCTACACCGGCCGCCATAACAGCCTCATCTTCTTCCTTCACCAGACGTGTAATTGTCTGCCCCATCTTTCCATTGCATCCGTGCATCAATAACTTAATCATCTTACTTCCTCCTAAAAATGTAGTGCCTCTTTCACATGTCCGGCAACAGGCCACTACCTGATTTTATAATCATAAAAAAAGGATACCACAAAATCGAGTCAAACTCAACTTATGATATCCATTTCACAAATAAAGCGGACATTCGGAATCCGCTTCGCTACTTCCTCATGAACGCAGACGGCTTCGCCGTTTGTCAGTAGGGGCTTTAACCCCCACTGACATAAGCATCTCCCTTTACCCACCGCTTAGTGCTCTCTGCACTTGAAGCGGGAGAATGCTTATCTGCGTTCAATCTTTATGCTAATTTTAAGCCATACGCCTGCATAGCCTTCGCAAGATTCTTCGCGTGTTCTTCTGACATCTCGATAAGTGGCATACGAAGCGGCCCCACTTCCATTCCAAGAAGATTCATCGCCTTCTTCACAGGTACCGGGTTCACTTCGCAGAACAGCTGATCGATCAGTGGAAGTGCTGCAAGCTGCATGTCACGGCTCCCCGCAATATCTCCATCAAAGAACTTGGCACAGATGTCATGTGTCTGCTGTGGTGCAATATTAGACAACACAGAAATAACACCAATTCCGCCAAGGGACATCAGCGGCACGATCTGGTCATCATTACCGGAATAAAGGTCAACCTTTCCATCTGTCAGGTTCATGATTTTCGCAACCTGAGAAATGTTGCCAGACGCTTCTTTGACCGCAACGATATTGTCAACATCCTTCACCAGAGTCGCAACGGTAGCCGGGTCGATATTGATTCCGGTTCTGCTTGCCACGCTATAAAGAATAATCGGAGTCTTCACCTCTGCCGCAACCGCCTTATAATGGGCAATCAATCCTGCCTGTGTGCTCTTATTATAGTAAGGAGTCACGAGCAGCAGTCCGTCTGCGCCTGCTTCTGCCGCCTCTTTGGAAAGCTCGATCGCCGTGCGGGTGCAATTCGAACCTGTTCCTGCAATCACCGGATTTCTGTTTTTCGCACGGTCTATCGCAAACTTGATACAATCCATGTGCTCCTGTTCTGTCAATGTAGCGGATTCCCCTGTAGTACCACAGATAACAATAGAATCGGTTCCATTGTCACAGTGATATGTAATCAGCTCATCCAGCTTATCGTAATTCACACTTCCATCTGCATGAAATGGTGTAACAATCGCCACTCCAGCGCCTTTAAATATAGCCATTCAAACTCCTCCTGACATCGCTTTCATTTTCTCATTTACTTCTACCGATTTTATCATTAAATATAAGCAATGTCAAACAGGTTCCACTATTAAATATGAAATTGAAGTAAAGCGGACATTCGGAATCCGCTTCGCTACTTCCTCATGAACGCAGACGGCTTCGCCGTTTGTCAGTGGGGGCTTTAACCCCCACTGACATAAGCATCTCCCTTTACCCACCGCTTAGTGCTCTCCGCACTTGAAGCGGGAGATTGCTTATCTGCGTTCACAATTTTATACGAAGGATTCTTCCATGCATTCCAGCTTGCTGACTGACACTTCATAAGCGGTCCTGGTCTCTGTTTCAGTCTCCGAGATTTTCTTTACATAATCCCTGCTCTGGATTCTTCCCAGAATCTGCACGTGCTCTCCCACTTCAAAGCTGGAGGCATATCGGGCATTCCTTCCCCAGCAGATGCACGGAATATAATCCGATTTCCCATAGGGTCGGTTCACAGCGAGCAAAAGGTCTGCAATCTCCCGCCCCAGCGGCGTCTTGCGATAAATCGGAGCCTTGCAGATATAGCCCTCCAGGAGGATGCTGTTGGTCTTAGACCCATCCATTTCCTCATCAATAAATGTAACCTCCCTCACGAATACCGAAAGCACCAGGCGGTTTTTCTGCTCTTCATGGCGATTGTAAGATCGGAACTGTCCGCTGGCCATAATATGCTGTCCGGTATAGTCCTCCCGCACGTCAATCAACCTCTCTGATATCATCAGAGGGATCCGGTCATCAGAATTGCTCAGGCGCTTCACCAGCACATCTACCATATAGAAGCCTTCTCCAAAGACCTCGTGACTGAATGTAAATGCGGATGCTACCTCTCCCATAATGGTTACCTGATTGTTTTCAATTATCTTATCTGACATAATTTGTAGTTCTCCCTTCCTCTTTGTCGTATTTTTGAGTCAATACTAAGTCTATGAACATGTGACAATCTTTAGAACATTTTATATAGAAGTTTCGTTCGACATTTTCTCGCAATTTTTTCAGAAAATGAATGTATTCATACATCAAAAGCAGATTTTACACAACATTTATACACTTTACCTTGATATTTTTTCATTTTATGATAAAATTAAAAAGTTGTAAGAAAATAATGAAATCATTGAAATGGACGCCCTTTAGACCAGCAGGGCAAGTTAGGAAGAGATTAAAATATGAAAACAAAACGTGAAGATGTAAGAAATATCGCAATTATCGCCCATGTAGATCATGGCAAAACAACTTTGGTAGATGAATTACTGAAACAGAGCGGAGTATTCCGTGAGAACCAGGAAGTTGCAGAGCGTGTCATGGACTCCAACGACATCGAGAGAGAACGTGGAATCACGATTCTTTCCAAGAACACTGCCGTATATTACAAAGATACCAAGATCAATATCATCGATACCCCGGGACATGCCGACTTTGGAGGCGAGGTAGAGCGTGTACTGAAGATGGTAAATGGTGTTGTCCTTGTAGTGGACGCTTTTGAGGGTGCTATGCCACAGACCAAGTTCGTTCTCAGAAAAGCTCTGGACCTGGATCTCCCTGTTATCGTGTGCATCAACAAGATCGATCGTCCTGAGGCAAGACCAGATGAAGTAATCGATGAAGTATTAGAGCTCTTTATGGACCTTGACGCTTCTGATGAGCAGCTTGACTGTCCATTTGTCTACGCATCAGCCAAGGCAGGAATTGCAGTCCTCGATTTATCCGATGATGAGAAGAACATGGTTCCTCTTTTCGAGACGATTCTGGACTACATTCCGGCTCCGGAGGGTGATCCGGATGCAGATACCCAGGTTCTGATCAGCACCATCGACTACAATGAATATGTAGGACGTATCGGTGTGGGCAAGGTAGATAACGGTACCATCGCTGTCAATCAGGATATGGTCGTTGTCAACCACCATGACCCGGACAAGATGAAAAAAGTAAAGATCAGCAAATTATATGAATTTGACGGTCTCAATAAGGTTGAAGTACAGAAAGCAACCATCGGTTCCATCGTTGCTATTTCCGGTATTCCGGATATTTCCATCGGTGATACCCTGTGTTCTCCTGAGAATCCACAGTCTATTGAGTTCCAGAAGATTTCCGAGCCTACCATTTCCATGCAGTTCATGGTAAATGACAGCCCATTTGCAGGACAGGAAGGAAAATTCGTTACTTCCCGTCAGATTCGCGAGAGATTGTTCCGCGAGCTGAATACCGATGTCAGCCTCCGTGTAGAGGATTCCGAGAACACTGACTGCTTCAAGGTATCTGGACGTGGAGAACTCCACTTATCCGTATTAGTAGAGAACATGCGCCGTGAGGGCTATGAGTTCGCTGTGAGTAAAGCGGAAGTTCTTTATAAAGATGATGAAAACGGAAAGAAGCTGGAGCCTATGGAGCTCGCTTATATCGATGTTCCGGAGGAATTTACCGGTGTTGTCATCGACAAGCTCAGCCAGCGAAAGGGAGAGCTCCAGAACATGGGTGCTTCCAACGGCGGCTATACCCGTCTCGAATTCCGTATTCCGGCCCGTGGCCTGATTGGATACCGGGGAGATTTCATGACCGATACAAAGGGAAATGGTATCCTCAACACAATTTTTGACGGATATGCACCTTACAAGGGCGATATCCAGTACAGAAAGCAGGGATCTCTTATTTCCTTTGAGACTGGAGAGTCTGTAACTTATGGTCTGTTCAGCGCTCAGGAGCGTGGTACTCTTTTCATCGGTGCCGGGGAGAAGGTATATTCCGGAATGGTCATTGGACAGAATGGTAAGACCGATGACATTGAATTAAACGTATGTAAGACAAAGCATCTGACCAACACCCGTTCTTCCGGGGCAGATGACGCACTTAAGCTTACCACTCCTCGTATCCTGAGCCTGGAAGAAGCACTGGACTTCATCGATACCGACGAGCTTCTGGAAGTAACACCGGAATCCCTTCGCATTCGTAAGAAGATTTTGGATGCAAGAATGCGCAGAAGAAGCACACTGTAAAAATAGAGTTCATTTTTTAGTTTTATAGAAGCAAAAGACAATGCACCAGCCAGTATCCTGGCCCAAAGGAGAGAACACATGCAAAAATACGTAAATGCGTTTCTGACCAAACTGACTACCATACTGGAATTTGTAATTGCCATCATCCTTTCTGTCGGTATCATTATTATGACGGTGGGCGAGATATTCTCTTTCCGCCAGTTTTCCCTGGATGCGACTTTAAGTATGGCGACCTACGACACACTTGTAACTACTTGTTTTACACTGATCATCGGCGTAGAGCTGATTCGGATGCTGTACCAGCACACTCCTCACACTGTATTTGAGGTACTGCTGTTCGCTATCGCAAGACAGATTGTCATCGATCACTCCTCACCGCTCAACAGCCTGATTGGGGTCATCGCAATCGCTGTGCTTTTTGCAACAAGAAAATTTCTGTTCGTTGCATTTGACGAGTCCGAAAAAATCATCTTCCGCTCCAATCAGAAAATACGGCACATCAACCATCTGCTTCACGTCCACATCCCTTACAAGGATGACGAAACCATCGGAGAAATGATGGAGGCCAAACTAAGTGAAGAAAAACAGGAAATCGGTGTGGGAGCCTGCGCATATTTTGCCGATTTCGGACTGCGCATTGCCAAAATGACCGATGGAAAAATTACAAGAATTGAATTGATTCGTTCTATACATTAATTTGAAAACATGGTATACTACTTACATAGTACACCATGTTTTTTTGTCATCAGGGAGCCACCGGAAAAGCCTCTTTCAGCTTTCTCCCGGTCCCCTGGGAGAGAAAATACATATGTATAATATGAGCAAAAGGAGTTGAGCTATATGAATTTTATTATTAGTGGAAAAAACATCAACGTAACACAGGGCTTGAAAGACACTATCGAACAGAAATTAGGCAAACTTGAAAGGTATTTCACTCCTGACACAGAAATTATTGTTACCTTAAGTGTTGAGAAGGAACGTCAGAAGATCGAGGTCACCATCCCAGTCAAAGGCAACATCATCCGTTCCGAACAGGTCAGCGATGATATGTACGTATCGATTGATCTTGTAGAAGAAGTAATTGAACGCCAGCTTCGCAAGTACAAGAACAAACTCGTCGCAAGAAACCAGGGTGCCGGAACCAATTTCTCCCAGAAATTCTTTGAATCAGACGATGACTCAGCAGATGACGAAATTCGCATTGTCCGCACAAAACGCTTCGGAATCAAACCAATGTACCCAGAAGATGCCTGCGTACAGATGGAACTTCTCGGACACGCATTCTTCGTATTCTTCAACGCAGAAACCGAAGAAGTTAATGTAGTATACAAAAGAAAAGACGGTTCATTCGGTTTAATTGAACCAGACTTTGCGTGAAGGCAATAAGCCGTGCATAAATAATAAGAGAAACCCAGGGGAATGCTCGCATACCCCTGGGTTTCTCTTATTATTTATATAGGGCGCCTGCCCGCGACCGAGAAGGAGCGAAGCGGATTCGAGGTGCGGCTTATTGCCTCCTAAATCATTCGACCCACAAAC
>JAQVCP010000033.1:17638-33431 GCA_028689735.1 Hespellia sp.
CCATCACTCCCCAAACACAATCATCTCCCCATCAACCTCCGCAAAATAACACTCCTCCCCCCGCTCATACCGCGCCTGTCCATTCGTCCCCTCCGTAATCTCCGCCAGCACACAATCCACCTCATCCACCGGAATCAGTACCCGCACCTCCACGGCATCCGTATAAACCGAATCCAGCACCTTCAGACCTCTCTTCCCCAGAATATACTGGATTTTTCCAAGCCCCGTATAATCCGTCAGCACGTCCATCTTCACTCCAAATTTCTTCGTGATCACCACGCTATTTGCAAGCCCTTCCTTCACGGCCCCAGAGTAAGCCCGCACCAATCCGCCAGTCCCCAGCAGCGTCCCTCCAAAATATCTCGTGACCACCACCAGCACATTATGAATCCCCATTCCCGTCAGCACATCCAGCATCGGCTTTCCCGCCGTCCCTGCCGGTTCCCCGTCATCGCTGCAGCGCAGTATCTCCTGCTCCAGACCGATGCAATAAGCAAAGCAGTTATGTCGTGCATCCCAGTACCGCTTCTTCGTCTTCTCAATCAAAGCAAGGACCTCCTCCATCGCCCCTTCTGCAACCTCATTTTCAATCGGATACACCGTGGCAATAAACTTTGATTTCTTCTCCTCAATCCGACCTTCTCCACCTTCATAAACTGTACGGTATTCTTTCAGCATAGCAACTCTCCTTTATATAACACGCAGCACTCCCTCAAAAATCCACTTTTCTCAACAGAGCACAAACTTCTTTTCCTCATCCTTCATATCATACATGGATTTCTTCATATTTTCATTAGAAAATGATGAAAATATGAAGTTTTCACTTTTTTCTTTATTTAAAGGTATAAGTTTGTTATAATAACAAGATGAATAAAGGAGGGCATTTTTTCATGAATTACGGGAAAAGCAATGCTTCGAAGAGGCAGAAAAGTATTTCTTCAAAAGAAAATATGAAAAAGAAGCGAGTTGGCGTCCGGCTTTTTAAGGCGCTGGTTATATGTGTACTATTAATGATCGTCCTGGGATGTGCAGGTGGAGTTTTATTTGTCCAGAAGATACTGGCCGATACCCCCGCTGTATCCCCCGCCGATGTAAGGCCATCCGGATATACGACCTTTGTATATGCCGCTGATGGTACCGAGTTGGAGCGTTTTGTTTCCTCTGGTTCCAACCGAATCTACAAGAATATTGATCAGATTCCTGCAGACCTTGCGCATGCATTTGTCGCAATCGAGGATGAACGTTTCTACGAACACAACGGAATCGATCTTCAGGGTATTCTGAGAGCCGGCGTAGTCGCAATTACAAGTGGTAACCTTTCCGAAGGTGCCAGTACCCTGACACAGCAGCTGATCAAGAACAATGTGTTCCCCAACTTTGTGGAAGAGAAGACTGTCTACGATAAAGTGGAACGAAAGATACAGGAGCAGTTCCTGGCTGTTGAGATTGAAAAGCAGATGAGTAAAGATGAGATCATTGAGGCTTATATGAATACCATCAACCTTGGGCAAAACTGTCTGGGTGTGCAGTCTGCAGCACAGCGTTATTTTGGCAAGGACGTTTCCGAACTGACTTTATCGGAATGTACAGTTATTGCTGGAATTACCCAGAATCCTTCCCGCTACAATCCGGTAACCAATCCGGAAGAGAATTCCAAGCGCCGGGACAAGGTATTAAAGAACATGCTGGAACAAGGTTACATTACACAGGCGCAGTTTGACGAAGCCAAAGCCGATGATGTATATGCACGCATCCAGTCAGCGAATGCTGAACTTGCGGCAGAGTCACCATATTCTTATTTTGTCGATGCACTTTCTACTGAAGTAATTCAGGATCTGCAGGACAAGCTCGGCTACACTTACACACAAGCATATAATGCACTCTACAGTGGCGGTCTGAATATCACTGCTACTCAGGATGTAAATATCCAGCAGATTGCAGATGAAGAGATGAATAACGATGAGAATTATCCTGATTATGTGGAATATGGTCTTGACTACCGTGGAACTCTGATCAAAGCAGATGGCACCGTAACAAACTACAGTTCACAAATGTTAGAATCCTATCTCAGGGAAACCCGTGGTGATTCCTACCCACTGGTGTTTGACAGTCCGGAATCCGCACAGCAGGCGGTAGATGAATACAAAGGGACATGGGGAATCGCTGAAGGCGATACTGTCGATGAAAAGGTATCCATTTCTCCACAGCCACAGGCATCCGTAGTTATTATGGATCAGGCAACCGGCCAGATTAAGGCTATGGTCGGCGGACGTGGTGCCAAGGATTCCAGTTTATCTCTGAACCGTGCAACAGATTCTTACAGACAGCCAGGTTCTTGTTTCAAAGTGCTGTCCGCTTATGCTCCTGCTATTGATTCTGCAGGATATACACTTGCCACTACGATTGAAGATTCTCCATTTGCATATGACGATGGAACAGAGGTGCGAAACTGGTGGGGTGAAAGTTACAAAGGCACCGTAACCGTACGTCAAGCCATTGAGCAGTCGATGAACGTCTGTGCAGTTAAGACACTCCAGGCAATCACCCCTCAGGTTGGCTACAATTATCTGCTGAACTTCGGCTTCACCTCATTAGTAGATGGCACGGATCCTGATTATCCTGGATTCTCAGATATCCAGCTGCCAACTGCACTTGGTGGTATCACAAAGGGTGTCTACAACATCGAGATGACAGCGGCTTATGCATCACTTGCCAATGGCGGTGTCTATACGAAGCCAATTCTATATACAAAGATTTTAGATCACGATGGAAATGTTTTATTAGATAATACCCCTGAGACACACCAGGTTGTAAAGGAATCCACAGCGGCGCTTCTTACACAGGCGATGAAGGATGTCGTTACAGGTTCAAACGGTACCGGTCATAAAGCACAGCTCGACAATATGCCAGTATCCGGTAAGACAGGTACCACTTCTGATAACGTAGATATCTGGTTTTCAGCATATACTCCATATTATACATGTTCTATATGGGGTGGATATGACAGCAATAAGCCTCTTGATTCTGGCGGCACTTCATGGCATCTGTCACTTTGGAAGAGTATCATGGATCGTGTCCACGGGGGAATGGACTATACAGACTTCACGATTCCGCCGAGCATTGAGGAAAAGACAATCTGTACTGAGACTGGACTTTTAGCTGGATCATATTGTCCAAGTATTACTGAGTATTTTGCAACTGGAACGACTCCTACTGAGACATGTAGTGGAAGGCATGGTTACTCCAGTTATGATTATGACGATGATGACAGCGATAATTACAATGGTTCCTCCAGTGGTGGTTCCAGCAGCGGCTCCTCCAACAGTGGTTCTGAAACTACAGGTGGTAATCAGACGAATGATAATGGTACTAACAGCGGCACTGATTCTGGCAGCACTGATTCTGGAAGTACTGATTCCGGCAACACTGATTCCGGCAGCACTGATTCTGGCAGCACTGATTCTGGCGGCGGCGAAGATTCTGGCGGCGGCGAAGCAACCGAATAAACCAGAGAAAAGACAAAGAAAAGGGAGATCATTTTGAATGGTCTCCCTTTTCTTTGTCTTTTGCTATTCTAAGATCAGCTTCGCTGCTCCACAGATACCAGCATCATTTCCCAATGTAGCGAGTGCAAACTCTACTTTCTTATTTGCAAAAAATGCCCGTTCCATATACGGCCCCTTGATATAGTCAAGAAGTACTTCTCCTGCCCTGGATACGCCGCCGCCAATTACAATGATTCCAGGATCTGCAATCACTGCGATATTAGCAAGGGCATGTCCCAGATACCGGCCAAATTCTGTGGCAATATCCTGAGCCACCTCGTCACCCGCTTTCACCGCATCAAACACCGTCTTTGCAGAAATACGAGCTTTGTTCAAAACCGTAGCTCTTGTCTCACTGAGCAGGCGCTTCTTCGCAATCCGGACAATTCCGGTAGCAGATGCATATTGTTCCAGGCATCCGCAATTTCCACAGCCACAGTGATCCGTCTCACTATAATTCACACAAATATGTCCAATCTCTCCACCTGCACCGTTATTCCCTGTAAGTACCTTGCCACCGACGATAACGCCGCCACCGACTCCAGTTCCAAGTGTAACCATGATCAGGTTCTTTTCACCTGCTCCGCCACCCTTCCACATCTCTCCGAGGGCGGCCACATTGGCATCATTTCCAAA
The DNA here is from genome assembly GCA_028689735.1 of Hespellia sp. Taxonomy (GTDB): domain Bacteria; phylum Bacillota; class Clostridia; order Lachnospirales; family Lachnospiraceae; genus Hespellia. The sequence goes on from JAQVCP010000033.1 coordinate 21,820, forward strand.
TTCCACATTCAGATTCAAGAGTTCTTCCAACTCCTTTTTTGCTTCTTTATATTCCCATCCAAGATTGGCGCTTCCATTGACTACACCCTCCGCACTCACCGGAGCCGGAACACCAACTCCGATACCAAGAATGTCATCTGCTTCAATCTGATGCTCTTTGATCTTCGCGTTGATTGTCGCTGCCACATCTGGAAGAATCGCTTCCCCCCGGTTCTCTACTCTTGTCACGATCTCCCATTTATCAATAATCTCTCCTGTTGCTTCAAACAATCCTAATTTTACAGTCGTTCCACCGATATCAACACCAAAACAATATTTCATCTCTACGCTTTCTCCTTCTTCATCCTATGATAGCAATCATTTTCTTTTAAAATACAAACGGACAGCCTGTCACTGCAGCCCAAAATACATGCTTTTTATTTGCTGTTCTTTGTAAGATTCTCCTGCACGCGGCGGTATAATTCCTGCGCAGCATTGTACCCCATCTGTTTCTGTCTGTGATTAATGGATGCAGACTCAACAATTACAGCAAGATTACGCCCCGGTCTGATTGGAAGTGAATGACTGACTACCTTATTGCCAAGAAATTCTGTATACTCTTCTTCCAGTCCAAGACGGTCATACTCTTTGTCCTTATCCCACTCCTCAAGCGTGATGACCATATCGATATTCTGTGTCTCTTTTACGCTCTGTACACCAAACAATGTCTTCACATCCACAATCCCGATACCACGCAGCTCAATAAAGTGACGGGTAATCTCCGGAGCACTTCCCACCAGTGTATCATCACTGACCTTGCGAATCTCTACCACGTCGTCCGTAACCAGTCTGTGTCCACGCTTGATGAGCTCCAGAGCGGCCTCGCTCTTACCAATTCCACTTTCGCCCATAATCAGAACACCTACGCCATTGACATCTACAAGCACACCGTGAATGGAGATACATGGTGCAAGCTTGACATTCAGCCACCGAATAATCTCTGCCATAAATGCGGAGGTCTGCTTCGATGTTGAGAAGATTGGAACCTGTTTTTCATCCGCCAACTTAAGAAAACTCTCTGAAGGTTCCAGATCCCGGCTGACGATGATACATGGTACCTCATAGGATAATAACTCATTGTAAATCTTATCCTTGCGCTCATCTGTCAGAGTCTGTAAAAATGCATATTCTACATAACCAATAATCTGAACGCGGTCGGAATCAAAGTGATCAAAAAATCCGGTCAGCTGAAGCGCCGGTCTGTTAATGTCTGGTACATTGACCATTCGTCCTTCTAAATCAATTTCCGGAGTTAAGTTCTTAAGCTCCATTTTTTCTATAATTTCTTTTAGTGCTACTCCATTCATAATCTTCTCCTTTATTCACAAGAAATTTGTTAGCTTCATTATACCCCATCCGCTGTCCCAAGTTCAATACATTTCAGCTTTTCTTGCCTCTTTCCCTCTGCTCATCACTGGGACTCCTGTCTAGTCACTCTGCACAGAGCAGACTACTACTTTACTGCCAACACTGCTCCTTCTAATCATCCGACTGATGAAAAAAACGATACACCTCCTGCGCTGCCCTCTCATTCATCGATGAAAGTGCGGCCAGCTCTTCCACACTCGCCTGCCTGATTGCATCCAGATTCATAAAATGCTTCATCAGTTCCTTCCGTCTCGCAGGCCCAATCCCCTTGATATCATCCAGAATGGAGTGCACCTGTCCCTGACTCCGAAGCTTACGATGGAATTCAATGGCAAATCTGTGGGCTTCGTCCTGAATCCTGGTAATCAGCTTGAATCCTTCCGAAGAGTGGTCAATCGGAAGCTCCAGATTATTATAGTAAAGCCCGCGGGTGCGGTGATGGTCATCCTTTACCATACCGCACACCGGGATATTGATTCTCAGCTCATCCAGCACTTCCAGCGCAATATTTACCTGCCCTTTTCCACCATCCATCATAATCAGATCCGGAAAGGTCGTGAAGCTCCCTAATTCCTTTCCTTCCTCCATTTCCTGCATTCCGTGGGTAAACCGCCTGGTAAGGACTTCCCGCATACTTGCGTAATCATCCGCTCCCTGTACTCCTTTGATTTTGAACTTCCGGTAATCATTGCGCTTTGGCTTTCCCTTCTCATAGACGATCATCGATCCCACCGATGCAAATCCGCTGGTATTGGAAATATCAAATGCCTCGATGCGGGAAATGCTGTCCACACCAAGAATGTTCTGAATCTCCTTCATAGCTCCGATGGTTCTTCCCTCTTCCCGCTTCAGGCGCTCCCTGTCGGTGTTTAGAACCATTTTAGCATTATTTTGGGCAAGCTCTACCAGTTTCTCCTTGGTTCCCTTTTTGGGCACCCTCAGATGCGTTCTGCGACCTCTCTTCTTTCCCAGCCACTCTTCTACTACATCCGCATCCTCTATTTCCTCCTGAATCATGAGTTCTCCCGGAATATATGGGGTGCCTGCATAAAATTGCTTGATAAAGCTGGATAAAATATCTGACTCCGACTCTCCTTCTGTAATCCGCAGATAAAAATGGTCCCGCCCAATCAGTCTGCCGCCGCGAATAAAGAAAACCTGTACCACTGCATCTTCCTTCTCTTTTGCTACCGCCAGAACATCGCGGTCCTCACCGCTGCTGTCGGTAATCTTCTGCTTCTGTGCAATCTGTTTTACGCTGGTCAGAAGCTCCCGAAACTCAATCGCCTTCTCAAATTCCAGAGCCTCCGAAGCGGCATTCATCTTCTCCTCCAGCTCCTTTAAGATCACATCAAAATTTCCTCCCAGAAAACGCAGCACTTCCTCCACTGATTCCCGGTACTTTTCCTGGGAAATGTATCCCTGGCAGGGCGCGTCACACTGCTTGATATGATAGTTCAGGCAGGGACGCTCCTTTCCCGTATCCCTCGGAAGACTTCGCTGGCAGCTCCGGATATGATAGAGCTTCCTAATCAGGTCTATGGTATCACGCACAGCAGTAGAACTGGTGTAGGGGCCAAAATATTTTGACTTGTCCTTTGCCATCTTCCGGGCAAGCATGATCCTTGGGAACGGCTCCTCCACCGTTACCTTGATAAAGGGATACGCCTTGTCATCCATCAGCATGGTATTGTACTTTGGCCGATGTTCCTTGATCAGATTGCACTCCAGCACCAGTGCTTCCAGTTCCGAATCGGTGACGATATATTCAAAACGGCGGATGTGGGTCACCATCTGTTCAATCTTCGCTCCTTTGTTTCTGCTGGTCTGAAAATATTGCCGCACACGATTTTTCAGACTGATTGCTTTCCCCACATAAATAATCTTGTCGGATTCATCGTGCATAATATAAACTCCTGGTTTGCCCGGCAGTTTTTTCAGTTCCTCTTCAATGTCGAAAATCGGTTTTTCGTCCATCTCCAAATACCCTCCCTCGTTTTCTATCGTCTCATAGCGAAAACTGCTGTCCATGATTCTCTCACAGACAGCAGTTTTTTACTTTTATTCTATTCCGTCTCATCCGGCTCCGATGCATCACTCTCTGTCTCCGGTGCCTCTCTTAGTTCTGCCGCCTCGACATCAATCACCTCTTCAGTCTTCGGGCCAATGTCAATCACATCCAGCACCTGTTCTGACGCGTCAGGTTCTACTGTTTTCTCTTCACTTCCTGGAACAGCCCTCATAGCAATTCTCTGCTTGCCATCCTCGGATGCTTTTTCCTCTTCAGGCTCAGGAATTCCTTCTACCCTGCGGAAAATCTGCATGAATTCCTTCCCGGTGATGGTCTCTTTCTCAATCAGAAATGCCGCAATCTGATCCAGTGCTTCTCGATGTTCCGTCAGCAGACGAAGTGCTTCATCATATGCTGTCTTCAGCATTCCCATAACTTCCTGGTCAATCTCTGCCGCTGTGGCTTCCCCGCAGTTCATAACCGCGCGTCCATCCAGATATCTGTGCTGTACGGATTCCAGTCCAATCAGTCCGAACTTCTTAGACATACCATACTGTGTAATCATCGCACGGGCTATCTTTGTTGCCTGCTCAATATCATTGGAAGCCCCGGTTGTAACCGTCTCAAATACAATCTCTTCCGCCGCTCGACCTGCCAGCATACCAACCAGCATAGCTTCCAGCTCTTTCTTCGTATTCAGGAACTTCTCTTCCTCTGGTGTCTGCATGACATAACCAAGTGCACCCATCGTTCTCGGCACGATTGTAATCTTCTGAACAGGCTCGGAATCCTTTTGAAGTGCACTGACCAGCGCATGTCCCACCTCATGATAAGAAACGATTCTCCGTTCTTCCTTACTCATGATACGGTCCTTCTTCTCCTTACCAACCAGTACCACCTCAACTGCCTCGAATAAATCTTTCTGACATACAACCTGTCTTCCATTCTTTACTGCTGTAATTGCAGCTTCATTGATCATATTGGCAAGATCTGAACCAACCGCTCCGGAAGTTGCCAGGGCAATCGCCTCAAGATCAACGGTCTCATCCATCTTAACATCCTTGGAATGAACCTTAAGGGTCTCTACTCTTCCCTTCAAATCCGGTTTATCTACGATAATCCGCCGATCAAAACGTCCCGGTCTGAGCAGTGCCGGGTCCAGTACCTCCGGTCTGTTCGTTGCTGCCAGAAGCAAAAGTCCCTTGTTCGTATCAAACCCATCCATCTCTGCAAGCAGCTGATTCAATGTCTGCTCTCGTTCATCGTTGCTGCCCATTCCGGTGTCTCTGCTCTTGCCGATTGCATCAATCTCGTCAATAAATACGATACACGGTGCCATCTGCTGTGCCTGTTTGAACAGATCACGCACACGGGATGCTCCGACACCCACGTACATCTCCACAAATGCAGAGCCTGACAGTGAGAAAAACGGAACCTTCGCCTCTCCTGCTACCGCTTTGGCAAGCAGCGTCTTGCCAGTTCCCGGAGGTCCTACAAGGAGTGCCCCCTTCGGAAGCTTGGCTCCGATTCCGGTATATTTGCCCGGGTTATGGAGGAAATCTACTACCTCCTGCAGGGATTCCTTCGCTTCGTCCTGTCCTGCCACGTCCTTAAATGTAACTCCGGTCTCCTTCTCAACATAGACCTTCGCATTGCTCTTGCCGATTCCCATCATGCCGCCACCCTTAGACATGCGCTTCATCAGGAAATTAAACAAGACTACAATCATAAGTATCGGTAAAATTACCGTAATAAAAATCTCGAACATCATGGATGATGTCGTATCCGGTATCTCCTGCTCATATTCTATGCCAGCATCATATAGCTTCTGTGAAAGCGTATCATCAGCCACACGTCCCGTATAATAATCCGGCTCTTTCGTTGTCTGATCTTCCGTCTCTCCCAGCAGATCTTCTAACTGACTTGACTGTGCAGTCTTCTTGTCCGATATGGATGTAATATAAATTCTGTCGCTGCCGATGACTACTTTCTCAATCTTTCCCTGATCAATCATCTTCAGGAATTTATTATATGAAATCTCTTCCGGTGTGGAACCACCCATCATCGTATAGAGCGCCATCACCAAGATTGCTGCAAGCAACGTCGTGATAACAATAACACCCCAGCTTTGCTTATTATTCTTCGGGTCCCTGTTATTGTCCGGTTTTTTTTGCTCGTTCATGCTTCTCCTCCTACTTGTCACTATCTAACATTATACGGACGAACCCTCTACAAATCAACAAAAAGATTATGAAAATATTGTAAACTCGGGGGTTTTTATAGTATACTAGGAACATGATTTTCAGGGAAAACAATCTAATACAGCGGGGTCACGTCGCCTTCCGGCTTATCGCGCCCCTGTTTACCACATTTTTATAGTAACGAAAGGAAAGATAACTTTATGAAAATTGGATTTGATAACGAAAAATATCTCACTATGCAGTCAGAGCACATCCGGGAGCGGATTAGCCATTTTGACAACAAACTTTATCTGGAATTCGGTGGCAAGCTCTTCGATGACTACCACGCAGCCAGAGTACTGCCAGGCTTCCAGCCAGACAGCAAGCTAAAGCTCTTAAAGCAGCTCAGTGACCAGGCAGAAATCGTCATCGTCATCAGTGCTTCTGATATTGAGAAGAGCAAGGTCCGCCAGGATCTCGGCATCACTTACGATTCCGATGTTCTCCGTCTTATGAATGAATTCAAGGACAACGGTCTCTTCGTTGGGAGTATTGTAATTACACAGTATTCCGGTCAGAGCAGTGCCATGCTCTTCAAGAACCGTCTTGAGAATCTGGGCATCAAAGTGTATGTACATTATAATATAGAAGGTTATCCTTCGAATATTCCACTGATCATCAGCGAGAATGGATATGGGAAGAATGATTATATTGAGACTTCCCGTCCCCTCGTGATCATTACCGCACCGGGACCTGGAAGCGGCAAGATGGCCACCTGTCTCTCTCAGCTCTATCATGAACACAAGAGAGGTGTCCGTGCAGGCTATGCCAAGTTCGAGACCTTTCCCATCTGGAACCTTCCGCTAAAGCATCCTGTCAACCTGGCCTATGAAGCCGCCACCGCTGATCTCAATGATGTGAATATGATCGACCCATTCCATCTGGAAGCATATGGAATCACTACGGTCAATTATAATCGTGATGTAGAGATCTTTCCTGTCCTGAATAAGATGTTCGAGACTATTTTCGGGGAAAGTCCTTACAAATCACCTACGGACATGGGGGTCAATATGGCAGGCAACTGTATCTGTGATGACGAAGCCTGCAGGGAAGCTTCCCGTCAGGAGATTATCCGCAGATATTTCCAGGCTCTTGACTCTCTGTTCAAAGGCAGATGTGCGGAAGCTGAAGTAAACAAAATCGAGCTTCTGATGAATCAGTCCAATGTCACGATCCATGACCGTAAGATTGTGGACATCGCAACAGAATTCGAGAAAGAAATCGGTGCACCTGTGGCGGTCATGGAATTGGATGACGGACGCATTGTAAAAGGCAAGACTTCCAAGCTGCTTGGTGCCTCCGCCGCCCTTCTGCTCAATGCACTGAAGGAGCTGGCTGGAATCAACCACAAAGCCCATGTCATCTCACCGGAGTCCATCGCCCCAATTCAGACATTGAAGACAGACTACCTGATGAGCAAGAATCCAAGACTTCACACGGATGAGGTCCTGATTGCGCTTTCAACCTCTGCCGCAACGAATCCGGATGCCAAGCTTGCTCTCCAGCAGCTCTCCAAGCTCCGTGGATGCCAGGTTCATACTTCTGTCAGTCTTTCTGACGTAGATGAAAAAACTTTTAAAAAACTACAAATCCAGTTGACATCTGAAGCGAAGTATGAGATAAAATCATTATAGACTTTAAAAAAAGCAGAACAGCATAGAAAGCAATTCACAATGACGTGGAAGATTTGTCGGGCCGATGTTCGACAAATTTTCTGCGTTTTTCTTTTGTTGTTCTGTATTTTTCCCAAAATAAGGTGTATACTTTTTTACGTGTTTTTGTAACAAATCAGGGTAACCGGGCGGATTTGAACATCTCCGCCTTGTCAATTTTTATTTCAATATTTTTATATAAAGGTAGGAGGGAATTATGGCAGTAAAATATGTATTTGTCACCGGAGGCGTTGTATCCGGTCTTGGAAAGGGTATCACAGCCGCATCACTAGGCCGTCTTTTGAAAGCGAGAGGTTACACTGTAACCATGCAGAAATTCGATCCTTATATCAACATTGATCCAGGCACAATGAACCCGGTACAGCATGGTGAAGTATTCGTAACGGATGACGGGGCTGAAACTGATCTGGATCTTGGACACTATGAGCGGTTTATCGACGAAAGTCTGACAAAAAATTCCAATGTAACGACTGGCAAGATCTACTGGTCCGTACTCCAGAAGGAACGCCGCGGAGATTTCGGGGGAGGGACTGTGCAGGTTATTCCACACATCACGAATGAAATCAAGAGCCGATTTTACCGCAATCCTGCTGCCACCAGCACAGAGATTGCCATCATCGAGGTCGGTGGCACAGTCGGTGATATCGAGAGTGAACCGTTTCTTGAATCCATCCGCCAGTTCCAGCGCGATATGGGGCGGGGCAATGTAGCTTTGATTCACGTTACACTCATTCCTTATCTGCGTGCTTCCGGTGAACTTAAGACCAAACCAACACAAGCTAGTGTCAAAGAACTTCAGAAAATTGGTATCCAGCCGGATATCATCGTATGCCGCTCCGAGCTTCCATTGGAGGACAATATGAAGGACAAGATTTCACTTTTTTGTAATGTACCTGCCAACCATGTACTCCAGAATCTGGATGTGGAATATCTCTATGAAGCACCTCTTGCCATGGAAAAAGAAAATCTGGCAAATGTTGTCTGTGAGTGCCTGAATCTGGACTGTCCGGAACCAGATCTTACAGAATGGACCAATATGGTCGATAACCTGAAAAGCCCAATCCAGGAAGTCACAATTGCCCTGGTTGGAAAGTACATCCAGCTCCACGATGCCTACATCAGTGTCGTTGAAGCACTCAAGCATGGCGGAATCTTCAGCCGCGCCACTGTCAACATCAAATGGGTAGACTCTGAAACCGTGACCCCTGAAACTGTTGCGCAGCAGCTGGGTGATGTCAGCGGAATCCTTGTTCCGGGAGGCTTTGGTGACCGCGGTATCAACGGTAAGATTGAGGCAATCAAATATGCACGATGCAACAAGGTACCGTTCCTTGGTCTCTGCCTGGGTATGCAGCTTTCTATTGTGGAGTTTGCAAGAAATGTAGTTGGTTACCGGGATGCACACAGTATGGAGCTTGCGCCGGACACCACACATCCGGTCATCCATATTATGCCGGATCAGATTGGAATTGAAGATATCGGCGGAACCTTGAGACTTGGCTCTTATCCATGTGTTCTTGACCAGGCATCCAAGGCATATGAGCTGTATGGAACAGACCATATTGAGGAGCGTCATCGTCACCGTTATGAGGTCAACAATGATTTCCGCGATGTATTGGTGGAACATGGAATGATGCTTTCTGGTTTATCACCTGATGGACGGATTGTGGAAATGATCGAAATTCCGGAGCATCCCTGGTTCGTTGCGACGCAGGCTCATCCTGAGCTGAAGTCTCGGCCGAATAGACCGCATCCTTTATTCAAAGGGTTTGTGGAAGCAGCTTTAGAGTATCAGAAGTAAAAATGTTCTGAAAATAAGCAGCTGTGAAATGATGAAAGGGCCTGCAGTCAGGCGGATTTCCATCATTTCACAGCTGCGTTTTTTAGACAGATGTTTTTTCACTTGCTTCTCTTATCATATTTCGTTTTGATATTGTTGTCTTTTTTTCTTTATATTTTTCAGGATGGTGGCAGCTGCCCAGGCTGAGAAGAGTCCAATTAGGATTCCTGCTATGACGTCTGTTGGGTAGTGGACTCCTACGTATAATCTGGAGAAAGCAATCATCGTGGCCAGAATGAGAGCCGGGATTCCGAATTTTCTGGGGGCGGTTCTGTAATAGGCTGATGCTGCTGCAAAAGATGCACAGGAATGTCCTGATGGGAAAGAAAAGTCTGACGGCTTTGCGATCAGAATATTAAGACCTTCTATCACTTCATAGGGTCTGGTTCTGGCAACCACATTTTTGAGGGCTATGTTGGTAATGAATGCTCCAATCAGCAATGAAAGGATTCCTGCAATTCCGATGGGTCTCGTTTTTTCAGAAAACAGAAGAAGGACTGATATTGTAATCCACAGCCATCCTGCATTTCCTAAGGAGGTGACCGCTCTCCAAAATCCGTTCATCCATTCTGCCCGGATGTTTTCTTGTATAAATAATAAGATATTCCCGTCTAATTGTAAAATCCATTCCATATAGTTTTCTCCTTTATACTTCTAACATTTATTATCTGGTGAAGTTAAAATAACATGTTTTTCTTTTATTGTCCAGTCCCATCTTCATCTTGCAATCATTTCCATTTGCAGCCGATCGATCCGAACTCCGTATGCCCCGGCATAGCCATCCTGACCATCGGTCGTGTCTGTTTCGGTCTGAAACGGATAATAGTCCTGATCCACTGGACTAACACGATACCTCACTGCTCTTCCGTTTAAATTGACCAGACGAATCTGCACTGCGTCAATGGGTTTTCCAAGGATTCCTGCATAATCTGAACGGTCTGTCACCCATGGAAGCCATTTTCCTCCGAGCAAATGGACCCGTACCTGCAGATTTCCTGCCTGGGCCACACTTCCCACAGAGTTCGCATAGATTCCAGAAATCGCTTTTCCTTTTACCCCTGCATAATCCGTCAGATTTCTGACATTCGGATACCATTTTCCTGCAAATACCTGATAGCTTATATCTGCCATTTCAGAGCCGGATTCCGGAGCTCCCGGCCGGGAATCCGGTGAAATGGGCTGTGCTGGACTTCCGGATTCATCTTTCCCGGGTGAAATTTGAATTCCCAGAATTCCTGCCGCAATTGCTTCCCCAACCCGCGCAGCATCCCACAACTGTGCATCGTCTTTGTCATCCACAAAGGCGCATTCAACTAATATCGCCGGTGCCTTTGTATTTTTCAGCACATAAAGGCTCTGAGAATATTTTACTCCCCGGTTTCGATAACCAATGTGTGAAATATTCTCGCAGATTTTTCCAGCAACTGCGCTGGTACCGCTGTTATAGCACCACACTTCACATCCCCCATTGCTGCCATCCCCCACGTTGTCGCTGCGTCCGGAATTCAGATGTATGGAAATGTCCAAAGCAACTGTATTGCTGTTACATTTGCGGACAATTGCGGAAAGCACCTCATACTGCGTCAGGGCCTCATTGCAGGTACAGTCGTATACCGTATGTCCCTGACTGCGAAGGACCTGAATCAGCCGTTCTTTTACCTTTCTCGCTTCTGTAGATTCTTTGAGAAGTCCAACGGCTCCATGGGCGCCGCCCGAGCCATCCGGCGCATGCCCGGCGTGTACATTATATGCTGTCATGGTGTGTCTCCCCCTCTTGCTTCAGATTCTCTTTTTCTGGATTTTCGCTAATGTCTTTTATTTCTGTCTCAGAAGAATGCACGCATTCCTTGCATTTTGAGTAGGTCTGATGCAGACCGGTGCTTGCCAGACCACTGATGGCACCATAAACAATACTCTCCAGCGTGATATGCTTTCCTGCAAGACACCCAAGTGCAGCGCCGATGACTGCAAGAATCAATGGTATAAACTTATTTGGAATTCGATTTAGATAATTTTTGATGACATAACCGATGATCAGGCAGCCTGCAACCACAACCGGAATATAATATTCTGTGATAAATGTGATATTCATGAGATAACCCACTTTTTTTACTATAGTATATGAGATTTTTTCAGTTAGTTGACAGACTGAAACAGAAAAAATATCAGCTCTTCTTATCATCAAAACATCATAGAAATAGTGTTCTCCCATTTTGTTTATTCTGATTTTATTTTTACTTTATTTTTTTCAGATTTCTTTTAGACTCCGTACATATTATGGACAAATTTGTACATTATACTATCGTTAGATAGTTAAGAAAAGCTATCAACCCCCTCATAAAGTTCAGACATCTTCCGATAGGATGTCTCACTTTACTCTCATTCCTTTAAAAACTATAAAAACAAAAAGCTCGTAGCCGATACTACGAGCTTTTTGTTTT
>JAQVCP010000119.1 GCA_028689735.1 Hespellia sp.
GTCAATTCTAAGTGTTAAATTTTCAAGGTACAGTGTATATCAGAAATAGGATTACTTACTCATCGCCCCTCTAGGGTGGGTCAATTTTCCTCGTAAATCCTGGGTCAGTTTTAATTATAAATCAACAAGAATTTCATGAAAGACACGAATCGCTCCATCCATTTCAGACGGCAATGTAATATTTGCTCATTTATTTTCCATTTACACTTTAATAATCTGTTAATTTGAGTTTTTTTATACTTTTCTCTATTTTTCACTTTACAAATGGTCAATTGCGTGATATTATAGACTTATCAAAAAGAAAGAGAGGACAAACCACCAGATACTTAAATCTACAAAAACAATAATATACAGAAAGAGGTAAAGACCAATGTACTAAACAATACGAATCAAAACAATTAGGAATTAAAAAAGAAAAAACACTATTTGAAAAATAGTTTCAGATAGATATCAATTGAATAAGGAGGACATTCCAATGGAGATATTTCATCATTAAAAATCCACTGTTTGATATAAAATCAATGCAGTGGATTTTTTATTTCGCTCTTTTATGCTATAATTTGCTTGTGTCAGTAAAAGTCCAGCATTCCACAATGTGACAACTCAAAAATACTCATTTTGACTCTGATGTACTAATACAATCCTAATTGAAAACAATATTATAACGAAGGTGATTACATGAAAAATACAACAAAAATACTTGCAGGAGTTCTCGGCGGCGGAGTAGCTGCCACCTTAATTCTATCCAACATATTTTATAATATCGGCCTAAAACGACCGACACAAAAAAAACATAAGAAAGCAGAACGCTCCAACAAAGAACTCGCGCTCCAGACGAAGCTTGACAGTTACCGACAGTGGTTTCGCGATCAGAATCCGGAGAAAATCACGATTGAAAGCTTTGATGGCTTGAAACTGACCGGGTACTATCTGCCTTGTGAAAATGCAAAGCGTACCGTAATCTGTGTCCACGGCTATCATGGTGAAGGAATCCGCGACTTCGCATTTATCGGCAAGTTTTACTACGAATATGGTTCCAATGTTCTGGTCATCGACCAGCGTGGTCATGGCGAAAGTGAGGGAAATTATGTGGACATGGGTGTCAAGGCACGGTTTGACTGCAAGCAGTGGACGGAGCTGATCAACGCGCGGACCAATGGTGCCACGCCTATTTATCTGGACGGTGTTTCCATGGGTGCAGCTACGGTTCTTATGGCCGGCGGGCTGGAACTCCCGGATACCGTCCACGGAATCATTGCTGACTGTGGATTTTCCTCTCCCTGGGATCAGGTCCAATATGCCTGCAGACAAGTGTTCCATCTTCCCGTATTCCCGACTGCGTACCTGCTGAATCTGCAATGCAGACTCCGTGCCGGCTACAGCTTACGGGAAGCATCTCCGGCAGAAGCCTTGAAAAACTGCAAAATTCCTATTTTGTTTATCCACGGTGAGGACGATGATTATGTTCCACCAACTATGAGCCAAATCAATTATGATGCATGTGCCGGAGAAAAACAGATTGAAATTGTCCCCAAAGCAACACATGCTATGAGCTACATCGTCGATACGGACCGATGTAACGAGACACTTTTAAATTTCTTCAAGAAATATGATTAAGCTTCTGTCTTGGGAATACGAACTATTTATCATTGTTTTTTAACAACACAATACTTTCATATTCTCTGAGACTCGTAATCTGTCCTTTTTTGTCCTCCTGCTCATAATTACTGAGCAGCATCTGGTATCCTTCCAGGTGCAGAGCCTCTGCAAGTTCTACCTGTTTCCCTTTCAGGTTGTTCAGCACCAGAAGCTTCTGCCCTTTAAGGGTTCTGATATAGGCAAACAGATCCGGATGCTCCCGATAAAGGAATTCGATCTCACCTTTCGCGATGATGTCGTATTTCTTTCGCAGAGAGATCAATGTCTTATAATACTGCAAAATGGAATCCGCATCTTTCTGTTCGCTCTCCACATTAACAAAAACGTAATTTTCAGGAATTCTAAGCCACGGCTTTCCCTTTGTAAATCCCGCATTTTCTCCGGTGTTCCACTGCATAGGTGTTCTTCCATTGTCACGAGAACGTTTCTTTAGAACCTCCAAAGCTTCTTCATTGCTCTTTCCGTCCGCTCTCATGATATCATAATAGTTCGTGCTTTCTACATCCTGATAATCACTGATTTCTTCATAATTCGCATTTGTCATTCCCAACTCTTCCCCTTGGAAGACATATGGGGTTCCCCTCATCATGTGAATCATGGTCGCCAGCATCTTTGCCGATTCCTTCCAGTAATTCTGATCATCTCCAAAACGCGACACCGCTCTTGGCTGATCATGGTTGCACCAGAACAGTGCATTCCACGCTTTTTTCTCCTGCATCCCACACTGCCAGACTTCGTAAAGATTCTTGAGCGCTGCGTAATCCGGTTCCATGATTTCCCACTTGTTTCCATCCTTGTAGTCTACCTTCAGATGATGGAAATTAAAGACCATAGACAGTTCCCTCTCTTCCGGGTTTGCATAACGCACACAGTTCTCCAGCGAAGTAGAAGACATCTCTCCCACCGTCACCATGTCTGCGATTCCGGTGTCTCCCACCAACTCCTTCAGATAACCATGAATATTCGGGCCATCCGTGTAGAATCTTCTTCCATCTCCAAGGTCATCATTTTCAAACTGCTCCGGCTTGGAAATGAGGTTGACAACGTCAAAACGAAATCCCTTCACGCCTTTCTTTTTCCAGAACCGAATCACTTCTTTCAGCTCTTCACGTACCTTCGGGTTGTCCCAGTTTAAATCCGCCTGAGTCACATCAAACAGATGCAGATACCATTTCTTCAGATGGGGAACGTACTCCCACGCATTTCCGCCGAACTTCGATTCCCAGTTCGTTGGCGGCATATCCGCCTCTCCGTCCTTGAAAATGTAATAATCCATGTATTCTTTCTCGCCCTGCAGCGCACGCTGGAACCATTCGTGCTGTGTGGAAGTATGGTTAAAAACCATGTCAAACATCAGCCCGATGTGACGTTTGTCCGCCTCTTTGATGAGCTCTTCCACATCCTCCATGGTCCCAAACATTGGCTCAATGGAAAGGTAATCTGCCACGTCATATCCGTTGTCATTCTGAGGTGACTTGAAAAATGGAGTCATCCAGATATAATCGATGCCAAGGTCCTGAAGATAATCCAGCTTTTCTGTCACACCTTTGATATCACCGATTCCTTTTGCACCGGAATCATGAAAAGATTTTGTATATATTTGATAAATCGTGCTGTTTTTAAACTGACTCATTTATGCCTCCGTCCGGCGAAGCTGTGGTGATCGGCTCCGCCCTGAATCAAAACTTTTTATTATTCGCTGCTCTTTTATTGTCTGCTCTCTTACAAATTCACAATAACATCTTTTCCTGCCGTCACATTCTGGCCTGTCAGATATTTTGCATTCTTCGTCACATCAGACTCTGTCACTACCATGATTGTTGTGATCGGGTAGCCTGCGCTGCGGATTTTATCTGGATCAAAGGTAATCAGCTTCTGTCCTGCCCTCACTTTGTCTCCGACTTTTACATGTGGGGTAAATCCATCCCCGTTCATGTTGACGGTATCAAGACCGATATGAAGAAGCACCTCTGCTCCATTTGCAAGGGTCAGACCACAGGCGTGGTTCGTTCCATCCATCAAGACCGCAACTTCTCCATCAGCGGGTGCAAGAAGTACGGAATCTGTCGGCTCAATTGCGAGTCCGTCACCGAGTGCTTTTGAGGAGAATACCTGGTCTGGTACTTCTTCGATTGGAATAACTTTTCCTGATAAGTAAGCTGTCATTGTTTTTATCTCTGTTGTATTCTCAAAAACTGCATTTTCACTCTGAACTTCCACAGCATTTCCTGCTGATTCATATTCTGTATTATTTTCCTCACTCTGAGCTGCTGCATTTCCAATGCCTTTTTTCTTTCCAACTGTGATGGTCAGTAAAAATGGTACTGCAATTGTAATCAGCATACAGACTGCAAAGATTGGGATAGAAGTCGGACGGATGGACAGGATTCCTGGAAGTCCTCCGACTCCAATTGCATTGGCAGTCGCTCCAAAGGAAACGGAGATGACTGCTGCGATGGCAGAGCCAATCATTCCACATACGAAAGGAAAGCCATATTTTAAGTTTACGCCGAACATTGCCGGCTCTGTCACGCCAAGGTAACAAGAAATACATGCCGGAATGGATACTTCCTTTGCTCTTGCATCATTTTTCTGGAGTATGATCATTCCCAGTACAGCTGATCCCTGTGCGATATTGGAAAGCGCGATCATTGGCCAGAGCGTTGTTCCGCCAAAGTCAGCAATCAGCTGTAAATCAATGGCATTGCTCATGTGATGGAGTCCTGTGATAACCAGCGGCGCATACAGGAAACCAAATACTGCGCCGAAAATCGCTTTAAAGTTGCTTGTCAATCCTGCATTTACAATGTCAGAAATCCAGGAACCGATCTGCCAGCCGATTGGTCCCAGGATACCGTGGGCAATCATAACCGAGAATAATAAGGAAAGAAATGGTACCACAATCATGGAAATCACTGCCGGGCAGATCTTACGGAAGAACCGCTCCAGATAAACCAGTGTAAATCCTGCGAGGATTGCCGGCAGGACCTGTGCCTGATAACCAATCATGTCTACCTGAAAGGCGCCGAAATCCCAATGTGGAATATCCGCTGCCGCCGTGGTTGCTACCGCATATGCATTCAAAAGCTGCGGCGATACCAGAGTAATACCAAGGACGATTCCCAGAGACTGGGTCGTTCCCATCTTTTTCGTGATGGACCACACAATGGCAACCGGCAGGAAATGGAATACCGCTTCACCAATCAGCCACAAAAAGCTGTACATTCCAGCCCAGAACTGCGAAATATCAACCAGCGTCTGTGTTCCGTTATCAAAGAAGTTAATCTCTCCAATGATGTTACGGAAGCCCAGGATCAGACCCCCGACGATAATTGCCGGGATCAGCGGCGCAAAAATTTCTGCGAGATTCGTCATTGCTCTCTGCACGATGTTCTGATTCTTCTTCGCTGCGCTCTTGACCGCATCCTTTGATACGCCTTCGATTCCTGCCACTGCAACGAAATCGTTATAATAAGTACTGACTTCATTTCCAATGATTACCTGAAACTGTCCTGCCTGTGTAAAAGTTCCTTTTGCTGTTGGCAATGACTCAATCGCTTTTACATCTGCTTTTTCAAGATCGTTAAGCACGAATCTCATACGAGTCACACAATGTGATACTGCTGCGATGTTCTCTTTCCCACCTACATACCGAAGCAGCTCTTCTGCTTCACTGGTAAACTTTCCCATGATTTCTTCCTCCTAAAATCACTACGTTATTGGTTTTCGAGCAACTTGTTTAAACATGTTCTTCTTGTATTTAATATAACTTGTTTAAACATGTTTGTCAATATCTTTTTTTATTTTTTTGTTCTTAATCTGTCAAACGCATCTGAGGCGCAGAGCACTTTCCTGTTACGGTTAAGGTGTCAAAAGGGTATGATTCAACGTCTATATGGCAGATTGCAATATGCCCTTTTGACACCTTAACCCTGTTACAATAAAAAAGCTTACTCGAAATTGTACTGCTGATACAAATTCAAATAAGCCTCCTCTATCCATTTATAATTGTATGAAGATTTCAGATTGTTTCATTTTACCCTCTGTGCCTGATCGTAAAATACAAACTTATCCGGTCTGTGCCGGGACTGGGTATATTCAAACATCACGCCCTCCGCGTTAAATGTATGGCTGCTCACAACCGCCATGCAATTGTAGCCTTTCATATCCACACATTTTGCATCCAGCTCCGTAATCATTTCCACTGTGAGCTTTCGCTTTGTGGTGACAATTGATTCTCCCAATGGCCCTTCCATATATTCATAGACAGATTTCTCTGCGATCTCCCTGGTCAGATCTCTTACCACGCTTTTCAGAAAATAATTGTGGTCAATGATCAGCGCCTCGCCATCGATGTACCGTACCCTCTGTATATAGTAGATTTTGGCCCCTTCCGGAAATGAAGTCCTTCTGGAAATCTTTTTATCCACCGTAAGTTCTGTAAAACAGATGACCTTTGTGACATATTTCTGGTTGTTCCTCGCAACCGCTTCTTTCAGACTTTCAATTCCGGAAAGGAGAAACTCTGCCTGTTCCATGGGCTGGTAGATAATCTGTACACCCTTTCCATGAATGCTCTGCACATAGCCTTTGTCTGCCAGCTGCTTGATTGCACGGCGCACTGTATTTCTGGAACACTCATATTCCTCAACCAGCTGATGCTCTGATGGCAACATACTCTGAAACTCGTACTCTTCCTCTTCAATTTTTCCACGTAAATTATCATAAATGATGTTATATTTTGCTCCCGGCATTTTCCTGTACCATCCTTCTTTATGCATTCATTATAATGAAAATGTAATGAAGTGTCCAGTAAATACCTTTTTATGCTAAATTCAAAAAGTCAAATTCTCCTCTTTTCGTTCAGAAAACAGGAGTCGGTCATTTTTTGTAACTTTTGCTCTATAATTTACTCATTATTTCGTAATGCCATGTAGTTGACCTGCTTTTGGACAATTGCATACGCAGATTGTAAATCACCGCTTTTGCCTTGATATCACAAAACTATTGATGATTACATTTTCATTATGATTCAATAGGAATATCTATTTCTTCAGAATTGCGTATGGGAAGTAAAATTTGCAAAGTAAATATATCATTCTCTGTATTGATTGTAATTGTCCCATCATATTTTTCTGCAGTATACTTAATACTTTTCAGCCCATATC
>JAQVCP010000034.1 GCA_028689735.1 Hespellia sp.
TATTTAGTAATACATCGCTGGCAGGTACTACCTGTCAGCAAACCAGAAAGAATTATTGACACAAATTTAAGTAATATCTTGTCAGTACAAAAGAGCAAGATTGTGACAAGCGAGCAGGTCAGTAACATCTTGATCTATTTATATCCTCAAAACTTGTTTTAAATAAAATATTTTATTATATCACTTGATTTCAAATTGTCAACTGGAAAATGCTTGCGATTGTTGACTTTTTTAAAATGCGGCGGTAAACTTATATTATGTATACTTGTATTTATTCGGATTTATTTAGAAGGTTATCAGCAAATATGAAGTTTATGATAAAAATAAATATGGATGGAAAACCTGCATAGAACGACACCAATCCGAAATGGGAGAAGGATAGAGAGGCAACTATATGGATACGAAATTAACGATGCTCATTGTCGATGACATTGAGGCAAATAGAGCGACCATGGCAGAGGCTTTTTCTGATGAATATAGAATTTTATATGCCGAGAACGGAAAAGAGGCTATCGATGTCATCCAAAAGCACGGCAAGGATATATCCATCATTTTGCTTGATATGATCATGCCTGTCATGAATGGAATGGAAGTGCTTAGATGGATAAAAAATAGTGTATATAGCGCTACTCCAGTCATTGCCTTAACTGCAGATGAAAGCTATCAGCTGGAAGCGTTGGAAAACGGAGCGGTGGATTTCATTCCAAAGCCAGCTGACGAACGAGTGATAAACGCTCGCATTAAAAATGTACGTGACCATTTTGCGCTGGAAGAGGAACGAAAGATCAATAAATCACTGGAAAAATCCAAGTTGGAAATGGATAACCTGATTAACAGCATTCCAGGAGGCATTGCAATTTATCGCCTGTCCGATCATTTTGAAACTCTGTATTTTTCTGATGGCTTAGCAGCTTTAAGCGGATACACCAGAGAAGAGTATGAAGCATATATTAAGGGAGATGCTTCCCGAATGATATATGAGAAAGACCGCGCTCGTGTATTGGCGATTGCAGAAGATGATTTCAAAAGAGGTGCGCCCATTGATGTTGCCTATCGTATTTGCCTGAAAAACGGTGGACTTGTCTGGGTGAATTTAAATGCTGTTTTGATAGAGACCGATGATGAGGGAGTCCTTGTTCATGCGGTCTATCAGAAATCCCCTAAAATGGCACAGTTGTATGCCAATCTGGTGAATGAATCTCAGAGTGCAATCTACGTCAGTGACACGGTGAATTATGATTTGCTGTACATTAATCAAAGCGGTCTTGATCTGATTGGAATGAGTCGTGTCTCTAGCACAGGGAAAAAGTGCTACGAGGTCTTGTTCCAACAGAAGGGTCCCTGCAAATTCTGCAAAATTCATTCTATGAACCATGATCAATTTATGGAAAGAGATTTTCCTCATCCGATTAACGACAGCATTTTTCATCTGAGAGGAAAACTGATAGATTGGAATGGAATTGAGGCACATGTTGAGTACATTGAGGACGTGACGCAAAGCAGAAAAAACGAGCAGGAAAACAAGGAACTGATGAAAAAGGAAGAGGAGACACTCAATAACTATCGCACCTTAGTCAACACCGTTCCCGGCGGGATTGCGCTGTACGAAGTGGACGGTAATAAGATAGAAACACAGTTTTACAGCGATGGATTATGCGAATTATTAGGCTATTCGAGAGAAGAACGAGAAGTGATTTTTCGTAATGATGCCATGGCACTGACTTATAAAGAGGATATTCCGTTACTGAAGGAGACCATAAAAAGCGCGGTCGAAAATCACTCAAATGTTGAGTTGACCTATCGCATTAACACAAAATCCGGAAAGCCCCGCTGGGTCAACCTTCGCAGTACATATTTAAACAGTGAATGTGGAAAGTCAACCTTTCATGCCGTATTTACCGATGTGGATAAAATTAAAAACATTGAAGAAGCAGAGAAAGAACAGCAATTGCGTTATCAGGTGGCAATCAAAAGCTCTGGAATCAATGTCTGGGAATATAATATTCAAGCCGACATTTTAATGGTGGTATCAAATTCCTCTCGAATCAAACAGAATTGTTTTACGATTCAAAATTATGTTATGTCAACGGTACAGAATGGATATGTGAGAGAAGACAGCCTTAATGCCTTTTACAGTATTTTTGAACGGCTGAAAAACGGCGAAAAAGAAGTAAGTGAAGATATCTGGTATAAGACCACAGATGAGGCAGGCTGGTGGTGCGAGCACGTCATTTATACGACGATATTTGATGAAAAAGGGATACCGGTCAAGGCATTTGGTGCCGGCAGGGATGTGACCCGCGAAAAAGAAGCAATCAAGAAATTTAATGAAGAAATGTCTTACCGGGATGCTATGCAGGAAGCCAATATTGATTCCCTGAAAATCAATCTGACGCAAAATACGATTATCGAAGGGGATAGCCCGTTTGGTGTGTTGGGTGAATTGATAGACAGCAATAATGCTGACTTGTACTTTTCTAAAACCGCGGACTACATTTGCGGTGAAAAGAACAAAGAGGAGTATAGAGCTCTTTTTAATCGCCAATCTTTACTTAGTTGTTATAGCCGGGGGGATTATTCTGTTTCCATGGAGTTTACCCGGGTTTTTGATACCAATAAAATTTACTGGATCAAATATAAGGTCCATCTGATGAAAAATCCCGAAACAAAAGAGGTGATTGCTTTTGTTGTGGCTAGTGATACTACGGATGAAAACGTGATGAAATCCATCATGGAGACCATCACCAGAACGGATTACGACTTTTTTGTTGTAGTGGATGGAACAACCGATAGAGCGGTTGATTATACGCTCAACTGGGGGGGAAAACTTTTTACAGAGAATCAACCCTTTCAGAAACGAAACGAAATGCTGGTGCGACAGGTTGTTTGTGAAGAGGATGTTGAGCGGGTTGTTGAAGAATGCCGTATTTCCCGCGTCCTCGAAAATATTGCAAACGGCAATGTACACAAATTTGATTTTAATATGCGGGATGAAAATGGCAGGATTCGCCGCAAACAGGTGCAGCTCACATTGATTAATTGGGAAAGAAAAGCATATCTGATGACGAGAATTGATGTAACTGGTGTATACGAGGAGCAAATACGGCATCAAAAAGAACTGGAACAGGCACTGATTTCAGCAAAACAGGCAAACCTTGCAAAATCGGACTTTTTAGCCCGCATGAGCCACGATATCCGCACGCCTATGAATGCGATTATTGGCATGACCGAACTTGCCAGGGATGAAAATGACTCGCCTAAGAGGGAGGAGTATCTAAAGAATATTGATTCCTCCAGTCATTTTTTGCTGGGTCTGATCAATGATATTCTTGACCTGAGTAAAATTGAAAGTGGTAAAATCAAGCTGCTTGAGGAACCGTTTACCATGGAAGAATTTAAACGCAATATAAAAACAGTCATTCTCCCGTTAATGAAGGCAAAGCACATTGATTTTGCTATGAATTTCACCTGCAATGTTAACTGCATTCTGGTGGATAAACTGCGTTTTACTCAGATTTGTTTTAATTTGCTCTCCAACGCCGTCAAGTTCACACCAGAAGGCGGGCGCATTGAATTTTCCTTTGATCATATTCCAGACCGTGATGGTAAATACGGGATGAAGTACACCGTTCGTGACAATGGTATTGGCATGAGTACAGAGTTTCAAAAGCACCTTTTTGAGCCATTTTCACAAGAAAATAGAGAAACGAATTTGACCGAGCCAGGTACCGGACTTGGACTTGCCATTGTAAAAAAACTGGTGGAAGCAATGGGCGGAACAATCGGGGTAACCAGTGCGATTGGAGAGGGGACGGAATTTGTGGTGGAGTTTCATGTTTTCGCCGTAGAGGCAGATGCGGAGAAAGAAAAGTTATCTGGCTTCCCGGATGTGGATATTTCTGGAACACGTATTCTTTTGGTGGAAGATAATCATATGAATGTTGTGGTTGCAAAGCACCTTCTTGAGCGAAAGGGCTGCAAAGTTGAAGTGGCTGTGAATGGAGAACGAGCAGTACAACAGTTTTCAAAGAACACAGAATTCTTCTATGATGCAATCCTGATGGATGTGCGAATGCCCGTCATGGGAGGAATTGAGGCAACGGAACAAATCCGTTCTTTCCAGCGAGCTGACGCAAAATCAATCCCTATCATTGCAATGACAGCAGATGCTTTCGTGGGGGATCAGGACAAAACAAAAAAAGCGGGTATGAACGCACATTTGTCCAAACCGATTGACCCGAAGCTGCTGTATCACACACTTTATTCATTTATTTATAAGAACAATGGGGTTAAAAAGGAGAATGTGCGAAATGATAGATAAACAATCTGAAAATACAAATGCATTCAATGAAAATGAATTCATGCACGAACTGGAACTGTATCGTGCTTCCCAGCTCGGCGGCGTTTTTACGGTTGTAGTAGATGAATATTTCACTCTGCTTTATGGAAATGACAAATATTATCGTATGCATGAATACACCCCGGAAAGTATGGCGGAACGCAATCACAATCATTGTAGTGAATATGTGTATCCCGAAGATCTGCCGGGGGTGATGCAAACTGTCAACGATACGCTGGCTGCTGGTCGTGACTATGCGGAATGGGTGATGCGTGTCATCACTGGCAATGGAAATATCCGCTATATTCTTTGCAGCGGCCTTTTCACAGTCGCCGACGGCAAAACAATCATGAATGGCGTGGTCATGGATATTACCAGGCAGAAGGAAACAGAAGAAGCGCTGCGCATCAGTGAGGAAAAATTTCGCATGGCCACCGAAAACTCGGATGTGTCCTTTTGGTCCTATAATTTCAGAACCAAAGAAATCACTCAGACAAAGGCTTCAAGAATGCGTCACGGACATGACGAGGTGGTGCCTAATGTTCCGGATAGTGTAATGGAGTCCGGATTTATCCGTCCGGATTCTATAAAAGATTTCATGGAAATGTACAAAAAACTGGAGCAAGGTGCGAAAACGTGCTCTGCGGATATTTGGTTTCATACTCCGGATGAAAAGGGATGGTGGTGCGAGCACATTGATTATACCAATGTTTTTGGGAAAGATGGAAAGCCTGTAACCGCCTACGCAGTGGGCAAGGATGTAACAGCGGTCAAACTGGCGGAGCAGCGGTATAATGAAGAAATGGAATACTCAAAAGCAATCCAGCACAAAAATCTGCTTGCAAAGGCTCGTTCCAATATGACCCAGAATATTGTTGAATCCTCTATTGCCCAAGACGATGTACGTGTGCTGGCAGAGGGGGGCTCATACACCGCTGGAACAGAACAGCTGGCAAAAACAGCACTTACTGAGGCGCAGCAAGAGCAGATGCAATATATGCTAAGCCGCGACCGTGTCCTAAAGGCATTTGAAAATGGCGAAACACAGTATTCGTTTGATTATCAGCGCAAAGTTCAGGATGGAACTATCATTTGGGTCAACACCACGGTGAAATCCTATCAAAATCAGCAGACAAAGGATATCATGTCCTTTATGTATACCTACGACATCAATGAAGAAAAAATACAGGACGGTATGATCCGGGCAGTTTCCGAAATTGAGCATGACTATGTTGCGTACGTGGATTTGAAAAAAAACACATACAAAATGTATCTCGGAAAGAAAGGGAACGGTCCCATGCCCCCGGAGTACAGTGATGATTATGTGGATTCCCTCGTACGGATTAACCGCGAAATTGTAGTTCCCGAGGATGTGGAGCGCGTAATCCACGATATGATGCCGGAAGCAATCAAAAACAATCTGAAAGATAAAGCGGTATATTCTATCGTTTGCGGGATAAAACACACCGATGGCAGCATCCGCCAAAAGAGAATACAGTACGCCTATTTAGATGAGCCAAGCGAGCAAATTGTCGTAACGCGCAGCGACGTCACAGATTTGTTCAATCAGCAAAAGCAGCAGCA
This sequence comes from Hespellia sp., assembly GCA_028689735.1. Taxonomy (GTDB): domain Bacteria; phylum Bacillota; class Clostridia; order Lachnospirales; family Lachnospiraceae; genus Hespellia. The sequence continues at coordinate 5,924 of JAQVCP010000034.1, forward strand.
CGATATGCTGCAGACGGCACTCCTGGCCGCTGAGCAGGCAAACAGTGCAAAGAGTGACTTCTTATCACGCATGAGTCATGAAATCCGCACACCGATGAATGCAATCATCGGCATGTCCACAATCGCAGCACAGTCTATTGGAGATGATGCGCAAGTGGCGGATTGTATTAGCAAAATTGGGATTTCCTCTCGTTTTTTGCTCTCGCTTATTAACGATATATTGGATATGAGTCGAATCGAAAGTGGTAAGGTACTGCTTAGAAAGGAAAAGATTCCGTTTGAAGAGTTTCTGAATGGAATCAACTCTATTTGCTATAACCAGGCCGATGCTAAGAGCATTGATTATGAAAATATTGTGGACTCCAGTGTTGAAGATTATTATATTGGAGATGCGATGAAACTCCAACAAGTTATTATCAACATTCTTTCCAATGCCATCAAGTTTACTCCTGAGAACGGGAAGGTTTCTATCAGTGTTCGCCAGATAAAACGAGAGAAGAATGATGCTGTGCTGCGTTTTGTAATCAATGACACAGGTTGTGGTATCGCAGAGCAGTATATCCCTCATTTGTTTGAACCATTCTCGCAGGAGCACTCTGGAACTACTGCAATGTATGGCGGCACAGGGCTCGGTCTTGCAATCTGTAAAAACCTTGTTTCTATGATGGATGGCAAAATTGCTGTGCGCAGCATCAAAAATGTTGGATCAGAGTTTACTGTGGATGTGAAACTCGGCATTACAGAAGAAAACAAGACGAGATACGCCAAGAAGCAGCACCACAATTTTTCAGAGCTGAAAGCACTTGTGGTGGATGACGATGTCATTGTCTGCGAGCAGGCGGTAATTACCCTGAAGGAAATCGGTGTGAAGTCCGAATGGGTCGACAGCGGCAAGAAAGCGGTAGTCCGGGTAAAAGATAAATGGGACAAAAAAGAATACTATGACCTTGTGTTGATTGACTGGAAAATGCCCGAGATGGATGGCATTGAGACAGCAAGACAGATTCGGAAAATTGTGGGCCCTGACGTTACCATTATCATTATGACGGCTTATGATTGGGCGGCAATTGAACATGATGCAAAGCTGGCAGGTGTAAACCTGCTGATGAGTAAGCCTATGTTTAAATCTTCGCTTATTTCCGCATTTGAAAAGGCATTCCACGAAAAGCAGGATGAAGTGGAAACCATTATAAAGGATCATTTTAACTTTCAGGGGAAACGAATTCTCCTGGTTGAAGATCACCCCATGAATGTGGAGGTTGCCAGAAAGCTTCTGGAACGCAAGGGCTTCTTAGTGGAACATGCGGAAAACGGGGTGCGTGCAGTGGAAATGTATGCAAAAACACCTCCTGGATATTATGACGCGATTCTGATGGATATACGTATGCCCCAAATGGACGGCTTACAGGCAGCAAATGCAATCCGCCACATGAGTAAAGGAACTTCTAAAATCATTCCGATTATTGCAATGACGGCCAATGCATTTGATGACGATATTCAAAAGTCAAAGGCGGCAGGAATGAATGCCCATCTTGCCAAGCCGATTGAACCAAAGCAAATGTTCCAAACCCTGTACGATTCTATTTATGGGAGAAGAGGTGGAAATGATGACTAGCGCTAAACGAATCGCTTCATTTATATTCTTTATATTAAGTATTTCTTTGTTTTCAGTTCCCACTTTGGCAGAAGAAGGGACAGCACAAAGAGAGCAGCGTGTTGTGAAAGTGGCATATCCGGAACAGAAATATTTAAGCGAAATTGATGAAAACGGCAACTACTATGGCTATACTTATGACTACTTAAACAAGGTTGCAGAGTTTGCAAACTGGAAGCTTGAGTATATAACATATCCGGATATGAGCCTGAACGATCAAATCATGTCCAGCCTAAGTGAAATTGAAACGGGTGAGGCGGATTTGCTTGGCGCTATGCTGCATAATGATGCGTTGGAACAGACGTATCTTTATCCGGAGAATAATTACGGGATGGTCTATACAACGCTGGAGGTTTTGGACACCAATCTCGACATAACGGAAATGAATTTCATGCAGTTGAAGCCCTTGAAGGTTGCGATTCTTAAAGGTGCAGAAACCCGCAATTCAGAGCTTGAGGAATATGCAGGGCAAACAGGACTTGACTGCGAATATATTGTCTGCGAAACAACAGATGAACAGATTGAAGCCTTGAAAAACGGCAGTGCAGATGCCATGCTTAAGGTATCACTGACTTTTCTTCCTGATTTAAAGCAGATTGCACAGTTTGCACCACGTCCATTTTACTTTGCCACAGGCAAAGGGAACGAAGAGTTAGTAGCGGAACTGGACGAGGCAATTGAGAAAATCCGCACTACAGATCCTTATTTTGAAAGCAGACTGAGCTCAAAATATTTCATTAATACCATTGGTGATTTTTCCTTATCGGAAGCCGAAGCAGCATATGTAGATCAGAAAACAAAGTTTCAAGTACTGTTATTTCCCCAATATGCTCCTTTTTCATTCGTAAATAAAAAGGGGGAACTGTGTGGAATGTCGGTCTCCATATTGGATGAAATCGGTGAAAAAGCCGGAATGGAGTTTGAGTATCATGTAGCAGATGCAAGTAAGGATGTCAGCGAGCAAATGAGCTCGGGTGAGTATGATATCGTACTCGGTCCGCCCCACAGCAATACCTTTGCGGAGGATAACGGACTTGTGTTATCACAGGCCTACCTGGAGGCGAATTTAACCATGTTCATTAACAAAGCTGCAGACGCAAAGCCCAAATCGGAATGTATTTTGGGACTTGTAAATGATGTGCCGGATCCAATAGGCTACGAATACAAAGAACTTCGTTATTATGATACCATAGAGGAATGTCTGGATGCAGTAAACAAGGGCGAAGCGGACTATGGATACGCGACAAGATATACTCTGGACTATTATACTTCAGGCAATAGTCACAAGAACCTGCTTTATATAAACCTGTCCGGATACAACCGTGAAATAGGTTTGTATGTGCCGAACACTGCAAATTGCGAGTTGCTGTCTATCATCAACAAGTATATTCGCAGTACCTCCCAAAAAGATATTCACAGTCATTTGTCATTGGCCCTATCTCAAAAGGACTATGGCGGACTGAGAGAAATCGTGAATAATAACCCGCTGATGGTTATTGTTGTGGTGGTAATATTCTTCTCACTCGTCATGCTGACAATTATGATGGCGATTTACAGTCATACGAATAAAAAGAGAAACATAAAATTGCAGCTGGCATATACAGCAAAGAGCGACTTCCTATCCAGAATGAGCCATGATATGCGAACTCCGATGAACGGAATTATTGGTTTGACCGGACTTACCCGGGAACTTGACGAATTACCATCTGAGGCCGCAGATAATTTATCTAAGATTGATGAATCGGCGCACTATCTGCTCAGTCTGATCAACGATACGCTGGATATGAACAAAATTGAAAGCAACAAAATTATACTGAACCGGGATGCAGCCAACCTTGGCTCATTTGTCAATCAAATGATTGGAGTTGTGAAAGCCAGTGCTACACAAAAAAATATAAAGCTGATTGCTGTGCCAGGCGAAGAGTTAAATACGCAGGTGTACTTAGATAAAGTGCGTGTGCAGCAAATATTTTTTAATCTTGTTTCCAATGCAATCAAATTCACTCCCGAAAACGGCACGGTTGAAGTAAGGGGCGAATGTATGCGTTTAGATGAAAAGCAGATAAAAACAAAGCTGGTCGTCAAGGATACAGGTATCGGCATTGACAAGGATTTTCTGCCCAGAATTTTTGAGCCTTTTGAGCAGGAAAATGACCCGACGACTGTCAGTTATGCCGGAACGGGATTGGGACTTGCTATCGTGAAAAATCTTGTGGAGATTATGGGCGGGACCATTACCGTTGAAAGTGAAAAAGGAATCGGGTCAGAATTTACAGTAGAGCTTACTTTTGATTTAGCAGATGAAGAGGTAAAGCCTGCAGTCAAAGTGGAAAATTTTGAGGACTGTCTTACTGGAAAACGTGTTCTGCTTTGCGAAGATCATCCCCTCAACACTCAGATTGCAACCAAGCTGCTGGAAAAGAAGGGTATGATTGTAGAACATGCGGAAAATGGACAGATAGCTGTAGATCGTTTTAGCCAGGCCAAATCCAACTATTACGATGTCATTCTTATGGATATTCGTATGCCTGTCATGGACGGAATCACGGCGACAAAAACAATCCGGTCACTTGACCGTATAGATGCAAAAACTGTACCGATTGTTGCGATGACGGCAAATGCTTTTGCAGAGGACGTGAAAAAGAGTCTGGATGCTGGCATGAATGCCCATATTGCAAAGCCTGTTGAACCAATCATGCTTTTTCACACGCTTTGTGAGTTGATTGCAGAATAAAACATAGCTGATTTGATCGCAGAATAAAATAGAAGCTGTTTTCATGGAGTAAAATTCATGAGAACAGCTTTTTGTTTGTCTATTTTAGTAATTCATCATAAGTGGTCGCCAGGCAATCTCGAATCCCGCGGAGCTGGGAACCGGTGATGTGCTGAATTCCCCGTTCTATTTTGACTAAGGTTTCTCTGGTAATAGCGACTTCTTCTAATTGAAGCATACGGACAAGCTCCGTTTGTCCAATACCCTTGTCTATTCTGATCCGGCGGATATTCCCACCAATATCAATTCCTGACTGTTTGATTTTTTGTTCCATAATATCACTCCTGATGTGAACCGAAATTGGTCCATTTTTTCCTTTATCATATCGGTTTGAAATGATATAATGGGACTAGTATTAGTTCACACATAAAGATAGAAATATTATGTGCAGCATTCAAAATTAATGTATCATCATAGGCAGAAAAATACTGGATTAATAGAATGTGCTAGAGGGGGATAAATATGAAAATACAAATTGCAATATGTGATGAGATAAAAAAAGATCGTGAGATACTCTATAACGAACTTAATGTTTATTTTACAATGAAACATTTGGGGACTCAGATTAAGGAGTATACAAGTGGAGAAGACCTTTTGGAAGATTACGAAAAAGAAAAATTCAATCTCATATTTCTTGATATTTTTTTGAAGGATACAACAGGAATGGAAGTGGCACACCAGTTGAGAAAAGCAGGATTTCATGGGAATTTTGTGTTTTTGACGGTCTCACCGGACTATGCACTTGAAAGCTATGAAGTTCGCGCATCAGGATATTTGCTCAAACCGTTGAAAGAAGAAAAACTGATTAGCCTGCTGGACGATCTCTACGAGGAGTGGAGCAGTGAACGGTATTATTTTTATCGGAAAAACAGCATATGGCGATGGATCAAGCATAGAGATATTGTGTTTGCGGAGAGCCAGAACCATACAGTACGATTTCATATGGAAGATGGAGAGATTCTGACAGAACCCGGGAAATTGTCGGATGTCGAAAAGATATTGGATAATGAATGTTTTTTACGATGTCATCAAAGTTATCTGGTAAATATGCAGCATATCGTTGGGGTGTCGACGGACTTTCAGATGGATACAGGAGAACATGTGCTGCTTAGAAAACGGGAGAGGAAAGCAATCAGAGAACGATATTGCCAATGGGCAGTGAAGAACAGGTTATGAGAAGAAATGAATTGTTATGTGGCCGGGAAAATGATAGAATAGGAGGAAACAGAACAAAAGAGAAAAATTAGCAGAATCTAAAAGGAGTACGAGAATTATGCCAGTATTTGATTTTAACGATACAACAGACAAGAGAAATGAAGCGGAGTGCACTTATACCACATTTCGTTCCAATGAAGCTGTGGCCACACCGGAGAAGCCCATGCTTCTTCTGGACAACCGGAAAAGAGAGTGGAAGCATCATTCCTGTGGGATTTTTACGAATCCGGTGAAGCGGACTTCGTTTGAGTTCACGGAGGAGGATGGAACGGTCACGGCTGATATTCTTCAGATTGATGCCCGGTTTGTGAGCCTTTTAAAATGGCTTGGCGAGAATCACATCAATGTCCGACTTTCCGGAAGGAACCGTTCGGATGGATATGCGGTCTACAAGATTCGGGAGACTGCTTTTGGGGGAGGCACCAAGCTTTCCGCGGAGGATGGATTTCTGCAGTTCATGATTGACAGACTTCTGGCAAGCAGCGCACCGTCGGAGGAGTTAGAGGACGAAGATATGGAAGAGGCAGGCGATGACATGAAGCTTACCAGTCTTCAGAGCATCACGGATTTTATGACCTGTGCGGGACGAACGATGCCGGATAATATTCGCTTGTGGGCGCGCCGGAACCTTGCGGTTGCCCGTTCCCATGAAGTGACACCGGAGGAGAGGCGCCATGCACAGCGTGCGCTTTCCATCATGATGAATATTCAGTGGAAGAACAACTATTTTGAATCCATTGATCTGAAGGAAGCACGTCGGATTTTGGACGAAGAGCTCTATGGAATGGAGCGGGTGAAGCAGAGAATCATCGAGACTATCATTCAGATCAATCGTACACATACCCTTCCGGCCTATGGACTTCTACTGGCAGGACCGGCGGGGACAGGAAAGTCACAGATTGCCTATGCAGTGGCGCGCATTTTAAAATTTCCATGGACAACGCTGGATATGAGTTCCATCAATGATCCGGAACAGCTGACAGGTAGTTCCAGAATCTATGCCAATGCAAAGCCGGGAATCATTATGGATGCATTTTCCATGGCAGGAGAATCCAATCTTGTCTTTATCATCAATGAGCTGGACAAGGCAGCTTCCGGAAAAGGCAACGGAAATCCGGCAGATGTATTGCTTACACTTCTTGATAATCTTGGCTTTACGGATAACTATATTGAGTGTACGGTTCCAACGGTAGGTGTGTATCCAATCGCTACAGCCAACGATAAGGACCAGATCAGTGCGCCGCTGATGTCGCGTTTTGCGGTGATTGATATCCCAGATTATACGTCAGAGGAAAAGAAAATCATCTTTTCCAAATTTGCATTGCCGAAGGTGCTGGGACGCATGGGTATGAAGGAAAAGGAATGTGTTGTGTCCGAGGGAGCTCTGGATGCTATCATTGAGAAATACAAGGATACCACCGGAATCCGGGATCTGGAGCAGGCGGCAGAACATCTGGCAGCGAATGCCCTGTATCAGATTGAAGTAGATCATATTGAAGGAGTTATGTTTGACGCGGATATGGTGAAAAATCTGTTGGGATAACCTTACAGAATATAAGGAAAGCAGAAGAATGGATATAAAGCAGAAAAAAATAAATCTTCGGAAAAAGATAAAAGAGAAAATTGCAGAATTGGATGCGGCTTATTGTCAGAAGGCAGATGCGCAGATTGCGATGCGAGTCACAGCACTTCCGGAATATGAAGCAGCAAAGACGATTTTCTGCTATGTTGGCATGGAACAGGAAATCAACACGCTGCCAATTCTTTTTGATGCCTGGAAAAATGGAAAGAGAGTTGGTGTTCCCAGGTGCATTGGAAAAGGAATCATGAAGGTGTACCGGGTTCGCTCCATGGAGGATCTGCAGTCTGGACATTATGGAATTCTTGAACCGCGGGAATCCTGTGAACTGCTTAAACCGCAGGAGCTGGATCTGGCACTGATTCCCTGTGTGACCTGCAATGATTCCGGGGAACGTCTGGGATATGGCGGTGGTTACTATGACCGTTATCTTACCCGGTCCACATTTCCGAGAGTGATAATGTGCAGAGAGCGTATTATGGAACCGGACATTCCGGTGGATTGGCAGGATCAGCGCATGAATGTGGTGGTCACAGAAAGTAAAACGATCCGAATTGGAAGATAGAAAGAAAAGGGAGAAATTGTATACATGGATACACAGGAAATATTAAAAAAAGTGCAGTCAGGTGAGATGACAATTCAGGAGGCAGAAGGATATCTTCGCCGACAGCCTTTTGAAGAGATGGGATATGCCAAACTTGACACCCACAGAAAACTGCGTTCCGGTTTTCCGGAAGTAATCTTCTGCAGTGGAAAAGCAGACGAGCATCTTCTGCATATTTTTGGAAAGCTATATGAGGAAGAGGGAGAGGTGCTCGGAACACGGGCGAGCAGAGAACAGTACGAACTGATTTACGCTCAGTATCCGGAGGCAGTATATGATGAAAAGTCCCGGATTCTTAAGATTGAAAAGAAGGAGAAGGAGCGGAAAGGAAAAATCGCGGTCTGCACTGCCGGAACTGCGGATATTGCGGTAGCAGAAGAAGCGGCACAGACTGCCGAGTTCTTTGGGAGCAATGTGGAAAGAATCTATGATGTGGGAGTAAGTGGGCTGCATCGCCTTCTGGCGAGACTGGATACGATTCAAAGTGCCAACTGTGTCATTGCGGTAGCAGGCATGGAAGGTGCGCTGGCCAGCGTTATCGGCGGTCTGGTATCAAATCCTGTCATCGCAGTTCCAACGTCCATCGGGTATGGCGCAAGTATGCACGGCTTGTCAGCACTTCTTACCATGATCAATTCCTGTGCAAATGGAATTACGGTAGTCAACATTGACAACGGGTTCGGGGCAGGATACACGGCAACCCAGATCAACAGGTTGGCGGTGAGAACAGGCGATTCCTAAAATCATTCTACAAAAGAGCTTGCAAATTTCAAAAATTTCTTTACAGCAGGAACCTGATAGCGATTACGGTTATGAATCATATAGACCGTGTGACAGAAATTGGAATTTTTGATTGGAAGAATCCGAATTCCGTCGGCCTGTTTGATGGCAGCGCAGTCAGCAACGAGGGAGATGCCAAAATCTTCACGGACAAGAGCTGCGATTGCATATTCATCGGAAGCCTCACAGGTGATGTTAGGGTGAACGTCGCTTGATTCAAAAATCTTTCGCGTATTCCTGCCAAGGCCTGAGAATTCATCGTAGGCGATGACCGGATATTCCTCAAAAATCTTCAAATCAACGGCCTTCTCGGAAGCAAGCGGGTGAGAACTGGGTACAATGGCGAAAAGCTCCTGGTTCAATATAGGCGTGAAGACCAGATCAGGCTGGTTATCAAGATAAGAGCCAAAGACCACATCCAGCTTGTTCGTCTTCAAATCCGTCACCAGATTGGAAGTGAAGCCGTGATTCAGGGAAAAGGTGATTTCCTGATTGCCGTCGTGATTTAAAAAGCCGCGGACCAGTTTTGGTATGTAGGACTGGGCCAGCGTAGAGACATATCCTACATCGATGTGTCCGGCACTGCTGGACACCAGCTGATGCATCTTCTCCTGAGCAATTTCGACATCCCGGATAATGGTATCGACATAATCAAGAAAGACCTTCCCTACCTTGGTCAGGACCACGTTTCGCCCGGACTTCTCAAAAAGATAAACGCCCAGTTCCTCTTCGAGATTGGAAATGGAACGGCTCAGCGTTGGCTGGGCCACATTTAATTTTTCTGCTGCAAGACGGTAATGCTGTGCTTGCGCAATCGCCTGGAAATAGTATAATTGTTGTAAAGTCATATGAATACCCCTTCCTATATTATACAAACAAGTATTATACAAATAAGATTTTAAGCTTGCCCGAAAGTGGAACGTGCTTTATTTATATAGTTTAACACGACTCATAGCGAAAATCTATTGAAAATAATTGAATTATATATTAGAAGTTTAAAAGAGGATATTGTATAATGAAAGTAAGTTAATTTGTTGACAATCTATTTATGATTAAGGAGGAAACTATGAATCCAGTAGTAGTTAGAAATGTAAAAATCGGTGAAGGAATGCCAAAAATCTGTGTACCTATCGTAGGAACCACAAAGGATGCAATCGTCTCAGAAGCGAAGACATTTGACTCTATTCCGGTGGATGTAGTGGAATGGCGTGTAGACTGGTTTGATGATGTATTCGATACAGAGAAAGTCATCGAGGCGGCCAAAGAGCTGAGAGAAGCTTTAGGAGAGACTCCGATTCTCTTCACATTCCGTACATCCAAAGAAGGCGGAGAAAAAGCAATCGAAGATGACACTTATGCAGCACTGAATATTGCAGTTGCACAGTCAGGATATGTAGATTTGGTTGACGTAGAAGCATTTACCGGAGATGAAGTGGTTACACACATTCTGGAAGAAGTACATAAAGTGGGCGTGAAGGTTGTTGGCTCAAACCATCATTTCCATGAGACACCGGCACAGTCTGACATCGTTGCAAGACTCTGCAAGATGCAGGAACTTGGATGCGATATTCCTAAGATTGCCGTAATGCCACAGAACAAGAAGGATGTGCTTACACTTTTGGCAGCGACACTTGAGATGTCAGAAGAACACGCAGACAGACCGATCATCACGATGTCGATGTCCGGAACAGGCGTTGTCAGCCGTCTTGCGGGAGAAACCTTTGGCTCTGCCCTTACCTTTGGAGCAGCAAAGAAAGCATCTGCACCTGGACAGATTGGTGTCAACGAGCTTGAGACTGTATTAAAGATTATGCACCAGAGTATATGAGTGAAAAAAATGTAGGAACGCTGGCGAAATTCACCGGCGTTTCTGTGCATACAATCAAGTATTATGAAAAAATAGGTCTGTTCACCTCCAAAAGAAATGAAAAGTCAAACTACAGATCTTACGATGTGCGGGTTTGCACGGTAATTGGAGAATGCGTCAAGTATAAGAACATGGGGTTTACCTTGAAGGAAATCGACCAGCTTTGTAAGAGTGCAGACGATATGCTGATTACCTCCATGCTTCAAAAACGACTGGATGCAATCGATGAGGAAATCCGTCAAATGACAGCGGTGCGTGACAGTGTGAGCGACTACTGCAGTGAGATTCAGGAAGCGGAAGAGAAGCTGGGAGAATGGTACATAGAAAAATGTCCGGATCTTTATATCAGAGTGCAGACAAACAATCTGGAATATCGCGATGAGAAAATCGAAGTTGACGGTGTGAATCTGGCATCCTATGCACCCCGCAACAAATCCACCCTTATTGTTGAAAAGGATTCCATGAATGGCGGCGCATTGAAGTTTCACTGGGGACAGGGCATTGTGATGAATGGCGGAGAAAACGAATTCAGCGGCAATCCCAATTTTCTTCATGTGCAGGGAAAAAAGGCTTTTGTGGCATACATGCGTCTTACAGGCTCCTATTGTACAAATGGGGAAGTGGCGGAAAGGTTTGCAGAAGCCTATCATCAGTATCACGAGGGGGAGATTCCCAGTGATGCCTACGCAATGAGAATCAAGATTACCTATGCAGATAATCAGGAAAAATGGAACTATTTTAAACTCATTATTCCAATAGAGTAAAATTATGAAAAATAGAACAAAAAAATAGAATTCAGAAGAGCAAAAACCAGAGGAACAGAAACCTGAGAGCAACACACAGGTTTCTGTTTTTTATTGCAAATCCGGTATACCGGATGGCGACGAAAAAGAAAAACTAATAGAAAAGAACTATGGATTTGATTCATAAAAGCTAAAAGTATAGAGAAAATAAATGAATTCGATATTATTTCCGGTTGACCTGTGTGCGGCGGCTGGTTATAAAATTAACAATTATGGAGTACTTAAAGTACTCAGGTATGTTTTGCAGAATGAAGGAGGAAGAGATGGAAAAAAAATTAGACGCGAACAAGGCGCAGGTGAAAGTAATCGAACATCCAATTCATATGGATCAGTTTGGAAAAACTTTTTTGGATATCCCATATGCAGCACAGTCTGAGACGCAAAAACTGGATATTATTCTCCCGAAGAGCGGAGAGGGCCCTTATCCTGTCATCATGGTGGTGCATGGAGGCGGATGGAAATATGGTTTCAAAAGAAGTCATGTACTGGAAAGTGTTTTTAAAATCAGTTCCCAGGGATATGCGATTGTATCCATTGACTACCGTTTGTCAAGAGAGGCACTCTGGCCTGCACAGGTATATGATGTAAAAGCGGCAGTCCGGTTTATACGAAAGAATGGGGAGAAATACAATCTCCGCACGGATAAGATTGGATGCTGGGGCAATTCGGCCGGAGCACATATCCTCGCAGTCGCGGCCTCAACCAATGGAACACATGAGATAGAAGACCTTTCCATGGGAAATGAAGAGGTGAGCGCAGATCTTGATATGGCAGTATTCTGGTATGCCCCGGTGGATTTGTACGATGCACAGGAACAGACAGGCAGAGATGATTCAGAGCTGAATCAGGTCATGGGATATGATGTTCTGAGCAGGCCACGGGAAGAAAGTGATATTGCAAGTGCAACGGCTCATGTGAATCAACATTTTCCGAAGACACTGCTTCAGGCAGGAACCATGGATGCACTTGCTCCGCTGGCGCAATCAGAGGCATTGTATGAAAAGGTAAAAAAGGTCTGCGGAGAAGAGCGGATCACTCTGGAAGTTTTTGAAGGGGCGAGACACGGCGATCCTGTTTTTAAGGCGAATGATAATATCAATCACTGTCTGGATTTTGTGGATGAATATTTTGAGATGGACCGTGAAAAATATCCACGGACCGGACTTCCGGAAATCACATGGTCAGATGAGGTATATCCTCAGTAGAATCACAGTTGGTTGATACTGTTTGTGACTACAAATCGTATTGCAACTACATATCATATAAGAATCACTTAGGAGGGAATGATTATGAAATTTACACCTTGTCCAGGTTATGAGAATCATCTGATGTCTTATCTTAAGACAGATACGGATGAAGTGAGAGCGGCAAAGAAGGCACAGGGAGCAGACATGATGTTCTATGAGCTTCCGGAAGGCATGACAATGAAGGACCGACAGATTCCGGGAACAGAAGAGGGGACAGAGATGACGCTCCGATTCTATGTTCCGGCAGGACTTCCTGAAAAAGCACCAATCATCATGGATTTTCATGGCGGTGGCTGGGTAGGCGGAAATCTGGATATCGACAATGCCAGATGTATCGCCCTTGCCAGAATGACACCGGCTATTGTAATCGGGGTAGATTATCGGCGCGCAAGTGAGACCATCAAAGCACCGGCACCGATGATGGATTGCTACACTGCATATATGTGGGCTTATAACCACGCAGAAGAATTTGGAGGTGATCCGGAACGGATGGGGCTGCACGGGACAAGTGCGGGCGGCAACTTTGCAGCGGCACTGGCATTGTATCTGCGTGATACCAATGGTCCGAGACCGGCTCTTGCAGCAATGGTCTGCCCACAGTTTTCCTGCAATATGGCGGAATTCGTATCTTATCATCAGATGTCGCCTTACATCATGGCACCGGAGAACAAGGCAATCAGTCCGGAAGCAATCTATACCGGGGCATACAATGGCTACAGACCTTCTTACTATGCACTGCCAAGCGAGTGCCCAGACGTAGAAGGCGTGTGTCCACACTGTATTGTGACGGCGGAGTATGATACTTTCCGCGATGACGGAGTCCAGTATGCAGTGCGGCTGCTGAACGCGGGGGTTCCCTGTGAGCTGCACGTAGAGCCGAGAGTCGGACATGGATTTAATACGGTACATCATCCCTTTACGGATCTGGTAAATGAAACGATTTGTTTTTCATTTAGAAGAGAATTCAGGATGCTATAGTTTTTGGAAACTTTAGAGGAAAGTTTTAGATGAAAAAGGAGAAGTATTATGAATATGACAACCATTATGGCGATTATCATGTTAGTGGTAGTAATTGCCTTAATCTTATCAAAGAAAATACCGATGAACTTCGTATTGTTTCTGGTGCCAATCGTAATTGCACTGTTTCTCGGATTCAAGCCGGTGGAAATTAGCGATATGGTGGCAGAACAATTTGCGACAACAATGAAATCATCCGGATACATGCTGATCTTTGGTCTGCTATATTTTACCATGCTGACAGAATCCGGAATGTTTGACACGATCGTCGGTGTCATCACAAGAATTATCGGTGACAAAATGAATGTAGTGATTATCTTCATTCTGACTACGGTGATCTCTGCAATTGGAATGCTGACAGCGAATATCAGTACCTGTTACCTGATCACATTTCCAATTATGCTTCCACTGTATAAAAAGTATCGGGTAAATCGTGTGGATGCGTTTCTTGTAACTCAGTCTACGATGGCTGCCATGTGCTTTATTCCATGGGGAATTGGAATCGCCATGTCCGCAATGATGGCAGACTGTGATACCGTAGAGCTTGCAACGGCATCCATTCCATGGGCGCTTTGCTTTATTCCAGTCATCATTCTGGAGTGGATTTATTTTACAATTCAGCACAAAAAACAGTACGGAACGCTGGGACTTCCTGAGACGGCGGAAAAGGAAACAGAGGCAGAGAAGGCCCAAGCAGATGAAAATCCAAATAGAAGGCCCAAGCTTTTCTGGATCAACTTTATCCTGTTTATTGCAGTGATTGCTGCACTGGCTGTATTTAAGATTCCGGCTTACTTTGTATTTATCGTGGCAGCCTGTGTCACAGCGATGATTGATTATCCAAAGGATTTCGGTGCAATCTGGAATAAGACCGGTGTGATGGTTTTCAATATCGTAGTGATGCTCCTTGCAATTTCTGTCTATATTGCAGTGTTCTCACAGACAGGAATGATCACAGCATTTGCGGAGCTCATTACCGGAGTGTTCCCAGGAATGCTTGCAAAATATACCTTTATTATCCTGCTTCTGCTCAGTGTGGTAGTGATTCGTTTCGTACCGTATCAGTTGTACAACGCAATGTACCCGCTGCTGATTTCCATCGGAACGCAGTTTGGGTATACACCGATTCAGATTATCGCACCATATGTATGTAACCTTTGCCTTGCAACTGGCGTGACACCAATCAATAACTCAATTTACGTGGCCGCACCGCTTCTTGAAACAGAGGTTGATGGAATTGTTAAAAAAGGTGTCCCTGTCTTTACGGTGGTAAACGCACTGGTGGTCATGCTTGCAATGGTATTCGGAATATTAAAGTTATAGGGAAGAAATAGAAGATAGAAAACAGAAAAAAGGCATGGTCTCATTTGCAGACTGTGCTTTTTTGTTCTGATTCTTTACGAAAAGAATGGAACATGTTATGATAAAGGGCAGAATTGAGAGAAAAGGAATGTGAGATACCATGGAGAAAAAAAGACTCAACGAAGGAATGAGTGAACAGGGGAAATTATTTGCCTCTATGTTTAAATGGATTATTCTTGCGACGGTATCCGGTGCAGTGATTGGTGCCTGCGCCAGTATGTTTGCGAAGGGAATCACCTGGGCCACTGAGTTTCGGATGGCAAATCCATTTATTGTGATTGGTCTTCCTATTGGAGGTGCATTCATTGTATGGATGTATCATTTTACAAAACAGGGGAATAATTCGGGCACGAATCTGATGATGAAGGCTGTGCGGGAGGGCGAGTATATTCCCCTTCGTGTGGCACCGCTGATTCTGATTTCCACGATTATCACCCATTTTTTCGGAGGATCGTCCGGACGAGAGGGGGCGGCTCTGCAGTTTGGAGGCAGTGTCGGCAACTTTCTGGGGAAGACTTTTCATTTAAACGAAGATGACACAAAGATTATTATTCTTGCAAGTATGAGTGCGGCATTTTCCACACTTTTCGGGACACCTCTGGCAGCGGCAATCTTTCCGATGGAAGTAATCAGTATTGGTGTCATGTATTATTCTGCACTGGTTCCGTGTGTATTTGCATCGTTTGTGGCGCAGCATATTTCACTGATGTTTCATATACGGACCATACAAACACCCTATCCGGTAGAGGACATTCCGAGCTTTTATGGCATTTCTGGAATCAAAATCATGGCTCTGGCAATTGCCTGTGCGTTTGTCGGAAGCCTGTTTTGTATTATGCTTCGGAGAACAGAGGGATTTTACGAGGCGAATATGGAAAATAAATATATCAGGGTGGCAATCGGCGGATTTATTGTGGTCATTTTTTCTTTTGTATTACAGACTCAAGATTATCTTGGACTTGGTACGCAGATTATTCACTCCAGTTTTGCGGAAGCTTCACGGCCGGAAGCTTTTCTGCTTAAGCTTATTTTTACCTGTCTGACACTCTGTGCGGGATATAAGGGTGGTGAGATCGTCCCGTCTCTGTTTATTGGGGCCACCATGGGGTCGGCAATGTCGCTGCTGCTTGGGCTGCCGGTGGAGCTTTGCGCTGCCTGTGGTATGGTGGGAGTGTTCTGCGCTGTGACGAACAGTCCAATCAGTTCCATGCTGATTGCTTTTGAGCTGTTTGGATTTGAGGGGATGCCGTATTTCTGTGTGGTAGTTGCAATCAGCTACATGTTGTCCGGCTATTACAGCCTGTATTCGGAACAGAAGATTGTGTATTCCAAAATCAGGCCGCGGTTTATCAACCGGAATCCTAATTCATAAAACTATCATATTTTAGATACTGACAATTATTTTGGATTATGCTATAATTATGGCAAATCATGAGTTATTATTTAAGCGAGAAGAGGAGCATCTAACATGAAAAGAATATTATTGAAGTTAAGCGGAGAAGCTTTAGCAGGTGATAAAAAGACGGGATTTGACGAAGCAACCTGTATTGGTGTCGCGAATCAGGTAAAGTCTATTGTGGATCAGGGGATGCAGGTTGCGATTGTTACCGGAGGCGGTAATTTCTGGAGGGGAAGAACCAGCGAGACGATTGACCGCACCAAGGCAGACCAGATCGGAATGCTGGCTACTGTTATGAACTGTATTTACGTATCAGATATTTTCAGGCATGTAGGGATGAAAACAGAGATTTTCACTCCCTTTGCAGTCGGTGCCTTTACCAGTCTCTTTTCCAAGGATGCAGCAGTAGAAGCAATGGAGGCGGGAAAGGTTATTTTCTTTGCAGGTGGAACGGGACATCCTTATTTTTCGACAGACACTGGAGCAGTGCTGCGTGCCATTGAGATTGATGCGGATGCGATGCTTCTTGCGAAGTCCATCGACGGAATCTACGACAGCGATCCGGCAGTGAATCCGGCGGCGAAGAAGTATGATGAGATTTCCATTCAGGATGTGATTGATCAGGAACTTGCGGCAGTTGATATGACTGCATCTATTCTGTGCAAGGAGAATCAGATGCCGATGCTTGTGTTTGGTCTGAATGAGGAAAATAGTATCGTTGAGACAATGAGCGGGAATTTTACCGGAACAAAGGTAACTGCTTAGGTATCTACGCTGCGATGAAAACGCACTGAAAATTAAAATTAGAAAAGCAAAGAGAGCAGATACAAGAGTCTGCATGAATGATAAGATGGAGGAGAAAAGATGGAAGCGAAATTGAATGAATTTGAATCAAAGATGAAAAAGACTATGGGAAATCTGGATGGAGAGCTTGGAACAATCCGTGCAGGTCGTGCAAATCCAAATGTATTGAACCGCATTACGGTTGATTATTATGGAACACCTACAGCACTTCAGCAGGTTGCGAATATATCCGTGCCAGAAGCGCGTATGATTCAGATTCAGCCGTGGGAAAAGAGTATGCTTAAAGAAATCGAGAAAGCGATTCAGATGTCAGATATCGGAATCAACCCGACCAATGATGGCAATACTGTTCGTCTGGTATTCCCGGAACTGACCGAGGAACGAAGAAAAGAACTGGTAAAGGATGTTAAGAAAAAGGGTGAGGCGGCGAAGGTAGCAATCCGTAATATCCGCCGTGATGGAAATGATGCATTCAAAAAGTTAAAAGGAACTGAGGTTTCTGAGGACGGAATCAAGGATCTGGAAGAGAGATTACAGAAGGTCACAGACAAATACATCAAAGAGGTTGATAAAGCAGTAGAAGTAAAGTCAAAAGAAGTACTTACTGTATAGTCGGAATCAGGCAGAGGCCTGACGAATCAAAAAAGCAGCAGACAGATTGAAAAGATCTGTTGACTATTGGAAACGAGGGCTCTTTATTGCAGCCCTTCGTTTCTTTTTATCTGGGGGAAACGAAGATGAATGTACCGCAACATATTGCAATAATTTTAGATGGAAATGGACGTTGGGCCAAGGCGAAGGGAATGCCGCGTAATTATGGACATGCCCAGGGCAGCAAGAATGTAGAAAGAATTTGTGAGGATGCATACAAGATGGGGATCAAATATCTGACGGTCTATGCATTTTCAACTGAGAACTGGAGCAGGCCAAAGAATGAGGTCGATGCGCTGATGAAACTTCTGCGTAATTATATGAAGACCTGCCTTAAGACGGCTGAAAAGAATGATATGAAGATTCGTGTAATTGGGGATGTGACAGGTCTGGATGAAGATATCAGACAGCGGATAGCAGAACTGGAGGAGGCTTCAAAGAACAATCAAGGATTGAATTTTCAGATTGCAATTAATTACGGCAGCCGTGATGAGATGATTCGCGGCATGAGAAAGATGGCTCAGGACTGTGTGGATGGAACACTTGCGGTCAGTGAGATTGATGAAGCACGTTTTGCTTCCTATCTGGATACACATGATATTCCAGATCCGGATTTGCTGATCAGAACCAGCGGAGAGCTTCGATTGTCTAATTATTTATTGTGGCAGCTTGCTTATACTGAATTATATTTTACAGATGTTCCATGGCCGGATTTTTCAAAAGAGGAATTAACAAAAGCTATTGAACAATATAATAGCAGAGACCGGAGATACGGCGGCGTGAAGGAGGAAGGGTAATGTTCAAGACAAGACTACTGAGTGGAATTATTCTGGTTGCAATTGCTCTTGCGACAATCATAGCTGGTGACAACATTCTGTTCATTACACTGCTTCTCATCAGTCTCATTGGAATGAGTGAGCTTTATAAGGTGTTCGGTATTGAACGGAAGGGATTGGGAATCTGCGGTTATGTGTTTGCAATTCTCTATTACGTGGGACTTTATTTCACGATACATCAGCGGGTACCGAAGGGATTTGAAATTACGATTATCTTCATGGCATTTATGATTGCTGTGATGACAGTCTATGTTTTTTCCTTTCCAAAGTATCAGGTAGAGCAGATTATGGCCTCATATTTCGGACTGTTTTACGTGACCGTTATGCTTTCTTACATTTTCCGGACGAGAATGATTGCTGATGGGGGGGCATTCTCTGTCTGGCTGGTGTTCTTATGTTCCTGGGGATGTGACACCTGCGCGTATTGTGTGGGGGTGCTTTTTGGAAAGCACAAGATGGCACCGGTGCTCAGTCCGAAGAAATCTATTGAAGGAGCAGTGGGCGGCGTCGTGGGTGCTGCGCTTCTCGGTGCTTTATATGCGCTGGCAATCAACCACTGGGGCGGTGCCTCCGTATCTGCAGTTTCCTATGCAGTCATTTGTGCAGTGGGCGGACTGATCTCGATGGTGGGAGATCTTGCGGCATCGGCAATCAAGCGAAACCATCAGATAAAGGATTACGGAAGACTGATTCCGGGACATGGTGGAATATTAGACCGGTTTGACAGTGTGATTTTCGTGGCACCGATTATTTATTATCTGGTTTCATTCATGTAATGAAGGCGGATACAGAAGGGAGCTTACTATGAAAAAAATTGCGATTCTTGGATCTACGGGTTCAATTGGAACACAGACTCTGGAAGTCGTAAGAGAGAACCGGGATATACAGGTTGTCGCTCTGGCGGCAGGCAGCAATATCGAGCTACTAGAAAAACAGATCCGCGAATTTCATCCAAAGACAGTCGCTGTGTGGAAGGAAGAGAAAGCAGCGAAGCTTCGCGAGGCAATGAAGGATGTGGATGTGGAGATTACCTATGGAATGGATGGACTGATTCGCGTTGCAACGATAGAGCAATCGGAGATTCTGGTGACGGCAATCGTCGGTATGATTGGTATCCGTCCGACGATTGAGGCAATCAAAGCGGGAAAGGATATTGCACTTGCGAACAAGGAGACACTGGTGACGGCAGGACATATCATTATGCCTCTTGCAGAGCAGTATCAAGTGTCTATTCTTCCCGTGGACAGTGAACACAGCGCTATTTTCCAGTCCTTACAGGGCGGGCAGAGAAGAGCACTTCATAAGATTCTTCTCACAGCATCCGGCGGTCCGTTCCGGGGGCGGGTGCGGGATGAACTGCGTGAAATCCAGGTCGAGGATGCGCTAAAACATCCCAACTGGGAGATGGGCAGAAAGATTACCATTGATTCTTCTACAATGGTGAACAAAGGTCTGGAGGTCATTGAGGCGAAGTGGCTCTTTGATGTGGATGTCGACCAGGTGGAGGTTGTGGTTCAGCCGCAGAGTGTTATTCATTCCATGGTCGAGTATGAGGATGGTGCAATCATTGCGGAGCTTGGGACTCCGGATATGAAGCTCCCGATTCAGTATGCGCTGTATTATCCGGAGAGAAGATTTCTGCCGGGAGAGAGACTGAACTTTCATAAGCTGAAAGAGATTACATTTGAAGCACCGGATATGGACACTTTCTATGGTCTGCGTCTTGCTTATGAGGCGGGAAGAAGAGGTGGCTCACTCCCCACTGTACTGAATGCAGCTAATGAGCGTGCAGTCAGTAAGTTCCTGAGCCGTAAGATCGGATATCTTCAGATTCCAGAGATTATCGAGGCTTCTATGAATAATCACAAAGTAATTGACAACCCTACTCTGGAAGAGGTGCTGGCAATCGAAAACGAGACGTATGAATTTATTGAGAGCAGGTGGTAGAATTTGGGTATTATTTTAGCAATTATATTATTCAGCCTGATAATAGTGTTCCATGAGCTGGGGCATTTTACACTGGCAAAGCTGAATGGAATCGCGGTGGAAGAATTTTCGCTGGGGCTTGGACCTACATTGTTTGGAAAAGAATTTCATGGCACGAAGTTCAGTCTGAAGCTTTTGCCGCTTGGCGGCTGCTGCATGATGGGAGAGGACGATGCAGATGACATATCTGAAGGCAGTTTTAACAGTAAGTCTGTCTGGGCAAGGATTTCTGTCATTGCCGCCGGTCCGGTCTTTAATTTTATCATGGCACTGGTCTTTTCTATCATACTGGTTGCGTGGATTGGCTATGATGCGCCTGTTGTAGGAGATGTCACAGCCGGGTACTCCGCGGAAGCAGAAGGTTTACAGGCAGGTGATGTCATCAAGGAGATGAATGGAAAGAGCATTCATTTGTGGAGAGAAATCTCGCTGTATAACCAGATGCACCAGGGGGAGACCGTAGAGCTCGTATATGAGAGGGACGGCGAAGAACATCAGGCGACTGTGACGCCAAGAATTGGTGATGCGGGCTACTATGTGATTGGAATTGGCTCCACAGGGCAGAACGTCCAGGCAAATCCCGCCACTGCGATTCAATATGGAATCTATACGGTGAAGTATTGGATTGGTTATACCATAGACTGCTTGAAAATGCTAGTTACAGGCCAGGTCGGAATCAAACAGATGTCCGGTGTGGTTGGAATTGTAGATATCGTAGACACTACGGTCCAACAGGCGGCACCTTCTGGAATCGGGACGGTGATAAGAAGTTTGATGAACATTGGAATTCTGCTTTCTGCCAATCTGGGTGTGATGAATCTTCTTCCACTTCCTGCATTGGATGGTGGAAGACTGGTATTTTTATTCATTGAAGCGCTGCGGAAAAAGAGAGTATCGCCGGAAAAAGAAGGAATGGTACACTTTGTAGGACTTGTGCTTCTGATGCTCTTGATGGTAGTGATCATGTTTAATGATATACAGAGAATTTTGTTATAAATTTTGTGAAAAAGAAAGCTGGCAGTCAGTGTAATCATTGACTGTCCGCTTTTTTTGCTTGAAATCAACTTGGAAATGTCTCATGCTGCTAAGCAAATTGGCTTGACATTCAGTGGATACCATGATATCATCTAATAAACAAAACGCTTTAACGCTTTAAAGCGTAACGCCTTGAAGCAAAAATTAGAGGAGAAGAGTTATGACAATTAAAATTTTATTGTTAGTGGTATTTTTTGCAATGATGGTGGGAGTTGGTGTCTATTCCAGAAAGCATACCACCAGTGTGGACGGATTTGTTCTAGGGGGAAGATCCGTTGGTCCCTGGTTGACGGCATTTGCATACGGAACATCGTATTTTTCCGCAGTAGTGTTTGTGGGATATGCAGGACAGTTTGGATGGAAATACGGAGTAGCTTCGACATGGATTGGTATCGGCAATGCATTACTTGGAAGTCTTCTCGCGTGGGTTGTGCTCGGAAGAAGAACCCGAGTTATGAGTCAGCATCTGCAGTCGAAGACAATGCCGGATTTTTTTGGTGAGAGATATGGAAGCAAGGCATTAAAGATCGTTGCATCAATTATCGTATTCATTTTTCTGATTCCGTATACTGCATCTGTGTACAATGGATTGTCCAGGCTGTTTGGAATGGCATTTAATATTCCATATACAGTGTGTGTTGTGGTTATGGCACTTTTTACTGCAATTTATGTAATACTGGGTGGTTATATGGCAACTGCAATCAATGACTTTATTCAAGGGGTCATCATGTTGATTGGAATTGTAGTTGTTATTGCATCGGTACTGAATGGACAGGGTGGTTTTATGGCGGCAATCCAGACGATGGCAGAGATTCCAAGTGATGTTCCTGCAACAATGGGACAGCCGGGAGCGTTTACTTCCTTTTTTGGACCGGATCCGCTGAATCTTCTTGGTGTCATTATTTTGACCTCATTGGGAACCTGGGGACTTCCACAGATGATTCAGAAGTTCTATGCCATCAAAGATGAAAAGGCAATCAACACCGGGACAGTGATTTCAACGATGTTTGCGTTTGTGGTTGCAGGTGGTTCGTATTTTCTTGGGGGATTTGGAAGATTGTTTCAGGATGACAGTCTGATTAATCCGGACACTGGCGTAATGATTTATGATGCAATTGTGCCATTTATGTTATCAAAGCTTCCGGATATTTTAATCGGAATAGTAGTTGTCCTTGTTCTGTCAGCATCCATGTCGACGTTGTCATCGCTGGTGCTGACCTCAAGTTCGACACTGACACTTGATTTTCTGAAGGACAATTTTTTGAAAAATATGAGTGAGAAGAAACAGGTTGTGACGATGCAGATCCTGATTGTATTCTTCATCGTTGTTTCTGTTGTCATTGCACTTGACCCACCAACCTTTATTGCACAGTTGATGGGAATTTCCTGGGGGGCATTAGCAGGCGCATTCCTGGCACCGTTCCTGTATGGTCTGTACTGGAAAAAGGTTACAAAGGCTGCAGTTTGGGCAAGCTTTATCTGTGGGGTTGGCATTACGGTTTCTAATATGTTCATTGGATATATCGCATCTCCAATCAATGCAGGAGCAATTGCGATGGTAGCAGGATTGGTTATTGTGCCGATTGTAAGTCTGCTGACACCGAAGATGGAGCAGGAGAAAGTGGATGGAATCTTCTCCTGTCTGGAAGAAAAAGTTACGATTAATAAAAAACATTCTTTGGAATTATAATTTTTATTGTAATAAGATGGTGCCTATGGTATCATCTTATTATTCTCCATAAGCGTTCTTGCTTATGAATGAATACCGTTTGGACATATCGTCCGATTTTCTCAACACATTTTATGAAAAAGTGAAAGGAGGGTTATTATGAATGCAATATTGTGCTATAGAAAAACTCAAATAAAAAAGTAAAAACAACAACTAAAGCACTGTTTATTGGACATGTAAAGATGCATAATATTATTGCAGATAATTGTTGACATTTAACAATTATTATAATACTATAATAACAAGAGGACGAACAACTGTTCGACAATGAAAAGGAGAATATACCATTATGGCAATTGATGATAACAAAAAGAAAGCATTAGATGCAGCAATTTCAAAATTAGAGAAGGATTTTGGAAAAGGAACAGTCATGAAGCTTGGAGATTCCAGCGTGAATGCAGGAGTAGAGACGGTACCGACCGGTTCTCTGAGTCTGGATCTTGCTCTGGGACTTGGTGGAGTGCCGAAGGGACGTGTGGTTGAGATTTATGGTCCGGAGTCAAGTGGTAAGACTACAGTGGCATTGCACATGGTCGCGGAAGTACAGAAGAGAGGGGGCATTGCAGGGTTTGTGGATGCAGAGCATGCCCTGGATCCAGTTTACGCGAAGAATATTGGTGTAGATACCGATGAGTTATACATTTCCCAACCAGACAGCGGTGACCAGGCACTGGAGATTACTGAGACGATGGTTCGTTCCGGTGCAATTGATATTATCGTAGTTGATTCCGTTGCGGCCCTGGTTCCCAAACAGGAGATAGAAGGTGATATGGGAGACAGCCACGTGGGGCTTCAGGCAAGACTGATGTCACAGGCACTTCGTAAACTGACACCTGTAATCAGCAAGTCCAACTGTGTCGTAATCTTTATCAATCAGCTGCGAGAGAAGGTCGGTGTCATGTTCGGGAACCCGGAGACGACATCAGGTGGACGTGCACTTAAGTTCTATGCATCGGTTCGTCTTGATGTAAGAAGAATTGAGACATTGAAGCAGAACGGAGAGATGATTGGTAACCGTGTGCGTGTGAAGGTCGTGAAGAATAAGATTGCACCACCTTTCAAGGAAGCAGAATTCGATATCATGTTCGGTAAGGGAATTTCCCGAGAGGGAGATGTGCTGGATCTGGCAGCGAATATTGATGTGATTAATAAGAGTGGTGCATGGTATGCGTACAATGGTGATAAGATTGGTCAAGGCCGGGAGAATGCGAAGACGTTCCTCTCAGAACATCCCGAAGTGATGCAGGAAGTGGAGGAGAAGGTCAGAGCACACTATTTTGCGCCGAAGGAAGAAGCAGATGAGGATAAGGCAGAGCCTTCCCTGAAGCTGACCGGAAAAGCGACAGCGGAAAAGGTAACAGGGGCTGCAACGAGAACTGCGGCTAAGAAGGCCGCCGAGAAGACACCGGAAGAAGCGAAAGAAGTAAAGTAATATGATTGTCACAAAGCTGGAACCAGTCACAAAGACAAAATTCAAAGTTTATCTCGATGAGGAGTTTGCATTTGTGCTCTATAAGGGCGAAGTGCTGAAGTACCACATGAAGGAAGAGGAAGAAGTTTCTGATGAGCTTTTTCATAAGGTCAAAACTGAGATTGTCCAGAAGCGTGCCAAGCTTCGGGCGATGCATCTTTTGAATGACATGGACAGGACGGAAGCGGCACTGAGAGAAAAGCTGAGACAGAATTATTATACAGATGATATCATTGATGGAGCAATCGAATATGTCAAGTCCTTTGGATACATAGATGACTATCGTTATGCGGTCAATTTTGTGGAGAGCCGCAAGATGAATAAGAGCAAGAAGGAAGTTACACTTGCCTTGAAGCAAAAGGGAGTGCCACGGGAACTTGCGTCTCTGGCACTGGAAGAATGCTATGGGAAGGAATCAGAGCAGGAGGCAATCAGTCAGTTGCTCCGCAAGAAAAATTTCCATATTGAGACGGCATCAGAGAAAGAAATTCAGAAAATTTATGGATATCTGGCACGAAAAGGATTTCGTTACGATGATATTCGTCAAGTAGTACATTATTCTATCGAGAATACTTGACATTATTGTGGAAACAGTATAAAATTTAACTGTTGTATTTGTACAATGAAAAATGAATAAGGAGGTGCTCCTGTGCCAATAACGAGTATAATTATTGCTGTGGCCCTCGCGATTGTAGTAGGTCTTGTCACTCATTTCGTTACGATTTCCAATCTGAAGAAGAACGCTGAATCTAAGATAGGAAATGCAGAATCGAAAGCGAGAGAGATTATCGATGATGCAGTGAAAACTGCAGAAGCTACAAAGAAAGAATCCCTTCTTGAAGTAAAAGAAGAATCTATTCGCACGAAGAATGAGCTCGAGAAAGAAACGAAAGAAAGAAGAGCAGAGTTGCAACGTTACGAAAAGAGAGTCTTATCTAAGGAAGAATCGTTAGATAAAAAGGCGGATGTAATCGAACAGCGGGAAGCAAAGTATACGGCAAAAGAAGAGCAGCTGAAGCAGAGAGAAATCAAAGTGGAAGAACTCAGCCAGAAAAGAGTACAGGAACTAGAAAGAATCTCAGGACTTACCTCCGAACAAGCAAAAGAATATTTGTTAAAAACTGTTGAAGAAGATGTAAAACATGACACTGCAAAGATGATCAAGGAGTTAGAATCGCAGGCAAAGGAAGAAGCGGACAAGAAGGCGAAGGAATACGTCGTGACCGCAATCCAAAGGTGTGCTGCTGATCATGTTGCAGAAACTACGATTTCGGTTGTTCAACTTCCGAGCGATGAAATGAAAGGTAGAATTATTGGTCGAGAAGGTCGTAATATCAGAACTCTCGAGACATTAACAGGGGTTGAACTAATTATTGATGATACTCCGGAAGCTGTTGTTCTATCCGGATTTGATCCAATTAGACGTGAAGTTGCCAGAATCGCGTTAGAGCGATTGATTGTAGACGGACGAATTCATCCGGCGAGAATCGAGGAGATGGTAGAAAAAGCACAGAAAGATGTAGAAACCATGATTCGTGAAGAAGGAGAAACCGCTGCACTTGAAGTTGGCGTTCCTGGCATTCATCCTGAACTGGTTCGTCTCTTGGGACGCATGAAGTTCAGAACCAGCTATGGTCAGAATGCACTGAAGCATTCCATTGAAGTGGCACAGTTATCCGGCTTACTGGCTGGAGAGATTGGCCTGGATGTGAGATTGGCGAAACGGGCAGGTTTATTACATGACATTGGAAAATCAATTGACCACGATGTGGAAGGCTCCCATATTCAGATTGGTGCTGATCTATGTAGAAAATACAAAGAATCAGCTACAGTGATCAATACGGTAGAGTCCCATCATGGAGATGTTGAACCGCAGACATTGATTGCATGTGTTGTTCAGGCAGCTGATACAATTTCCGCTGCAAGACCAGGTGCAAGAAGAGAAACATTAGAGACATACACCAACAGATTAAAACAATTAGAAGATATTACCAACCAGTTTAAAGGTGTGGATAAATCTTTTGCTATTCAAGCAGGTAGAGAGATTCGAGTAATGGTAGTTCCAGAACAAGTATCAGATGCAGATATGATTGTGATGGCCAGAGAAATTTCAAAACAGATTGAGTTCGAATTGGAATATCCGGGACAGATTAAAGTCAATGTAATAAGAGAATCACGTGTTACAGACTACGCAAAGTAATATTTGTCAGATATGAGATGATAAGAAGTACGTTGATGCGTGCGCAAGTTTTCAGTCTGCTGGCTGAAAACGCGATATAGAAAGCACAAGCCTTTGTCGAAAGACAAGGGCTTTTTCTTAGTTGTGAATCGGATGTATGATTCACAAAGCGAGTAGGAGATTGTTGCATATAGTATGATGTCATAAAGTATACAGGATGGCATCATAAAAAGGCAGGAGGAAGCGAAGATGAGTGAAGTATTAAA